>JBBRMT010000021.1:0-33446 GCA_038230695.1 Chloroflexia bacterium | reverse complement strand
TCGGCAGCATAGCCCGCAGCGGTAGGCTGAAGGCGACCAAGCAAGCAGGGCGCTGGTTTGCACAACGGCAGGAGCTAGCCGATTATAAAGTGCGGGCCGCTGCCGAACCGCGTGGTCGCCCACGTACGCGCAAGAGATAACACGCCGGAGAACAAGCATACAGCTACCCCCGTCTGTGATCAATAGGCGGGGGTTCTATTTACCCCATAAACTTACCGATGGGGAGAACGCAGGTTCAATCCCCGCCGCCTGCTCCACATTCTATGTGAACTATAAGGAGTACCCAAAGCAGCAGCCGTCCCGATGGGGCGGCTTCCCTTGTTTTTGCCGCGCTGGGCGAGCGGACCGGGTAGGAGGAGGAACAGAAGATGAGCGGGGCGAATAGCACGAGCAGCCAGCCGCGACCCCGGCGTGAGATACCGGAGGCTCTAAAGAGAAAGATACTGGCGCGGCAGGGCTGGCGCTGCGCCTACTGCGAGTCTGATCTGCTTATCACCGGCTATCATATCGACCACAAGAAGCCGCTTTGCCGAGGTGGTACCCACCACCCCAACAACTTGTGCGGCGCGTGCCCCAGGTGTAACGAACGTAAAGGTGGGCGGATGAGCGCCAGGGAGTATCGAGCGTGGCTGGAGGAGTGTCGGGACGCGCCCGCAGGCACCTGGTCTTGCCTGAACCCTGGCCACCAGAAGTACGTCGGGGAGCGGTGGGTGCCGGTCGCTGGGTTCAACAAAGGGGATAGCTGGTGTCGGCGCTGCCGCAGTAGCTACATGAAGGCCCGCTGGCAGCGAGTTGGCCCCGTCATCAACGCCTGGCGGCAAGAGCGCTACCTGCTGGACGAGAGCTATCGCGAGCAGGAGTGTGCGCGGTCGCGTAGCCATTACCAGCGTAACGCAACCACGATTAACCAGGTACGGCGTGAGCGTTATCATGATAAGAGCGACAGCACCTACCGCGACCAGGCGCTGGTGCGGGCACGCAGGCAGGCGGAGCGGCGGAGGGCAGGCACAGTAGCAGTAGGAATATAGACGACATACCCCTCTAGGCTAACCCATCACTCGAATACCCTGCGCTGCCTCGACAAGCTAAACTCTGATCTCGATACCGGCGCACGGTCAGGCTCGGCGAAAGCGAGGAAAAAGATGACCACGCCTGTATATAGCCGCTACCGACCGACGCACGATAACCCTCGTGCGTTCGTCGCCGAGGAGCAGGCGCGGTGGATGGATGAGGTTCACCGCCGCAACCCCGAATATGAGCCTCAGCTGCTGCCCTGGCCGATGGAGGAGCTGGTCGGCACCGCCTGGCGCAATCTGCCGACCCGCAGCCTCTGCACCGTGGTCGGGTTGGCACCAGCAGACGTTAACCACCCACAGAACGGCCTGGCCCCGATAAGCGAACACAAAAATTGCAAGTTCGTATTCCGCTGGAACCTGGGCGTTCGCCACGAAGACCGGCTGGTGGTGAACCACTATGTACGGGTTGACCACCTACCGCCAGCGGTGCAGCTAGCCTGGTTCGATGTCGAACTCGACTACTACGCCGCGCAGCTGCTGCGTTATGAGGGCGAGATGATCAGAATGTACCAAAACCCCGATAGCTACAGCTGCTGGGGAGTTAACCTGCGCCATGAGCAGGAAGAGTTTACCGAGCAGGTGCAGGAAGCAAAGCGAACATTGCGCGACCGCGCCGCATTTGCCAGGCTCTACAACCTTCCCGACACCGGCTACTGGCCTGAGCCGCTAGGCCATAGGATGCCCACTCCAGGCGACCCGCGCGTGCGGGCAGGGGAGACACAACTAATGTTGTTGTGAAAGAGCAGCAAGTTGGCGAACGTCACACTTCTTGCAACTGGCACTGCTCTGCGGCGCAGTTCGACAGGCTCATACCATGGTGATATAATAAGGAGAAAGCGAGAACGACCGTGAACGAACCACAAGGACCACGCATTGACCGAATAGTGCAGCTCCCAGACAAAGACCCTGGCAACCTGTTTTACCGCTGGCTGATGTGTAAGCTGGGACTGCCACCCCTCACCAGCTTCAGCCCTGAGGAGCTACTCGAAGGGATGAAGCTCGAGCATCGTGATAGCTTTGCTAGCATCGTTTCCTGGAATGTCAGCTATCAGGTGATGACCATCACGGTGAGAGTAGCCTTTAAGACCAGCGGGGGGGTCAACAGCAGTATCTCCTTCGCAGGCACGATCAGATATGCGAATGCCAGTCAATTCGTCGCAGATTGCCCGGCTGAGGCCCAGGATGGGGTTGCCCTGCACTACTGGACGAAGCACGCGCCAGAACTCGAAAGCGAGACCGTAACGGTGAGACAATGCCTGCAAGGCTTTCTGCCTACTGACTAGATGTGAAGGGAACAGAGATGACCGCATATGCAAACCCAGCGGGCTGGCCGCCACCCCTGCCGCTGATGCGGGTCGAGGCATGGGTGTTCGACGAAGACAAGCACCGACGTAGGATGGAGCAGGGATACCCACCTAGCGCTAAACCAGACACACCATGTCCACACACCGCCGACGACTGCATCCATACGCAGCGGCACCTCGAAGTGCTCAGGTTGTCGGCAACCTTCTACTTCGAGATGCTCACCATTAAAGGGGAGCGTGTCTATGGCTCTTCCTTTACTTATAACCAGTGCGGCACTTACAGCCGTAAGGTTGGGGTTACCAGGGTGGTGGACGATGGCGTTATCACCTACCTGATCACTGGCGCAGATGCGGGGTTGTTCATAGAAAAGGTAGAGGCGAACGATGATAAGCACTACGAGATTCGCTGCACTCTGTGCCTGGAGGTAAGCTGGGACGACCTGCCCGCCGAGGTTCAGCATCTGTTCAGCCCCGACCCACCGGCAGCAATGATTTGACGTAGAAGCAGGGGGAAGAGATGAATGAACAACCCAGCCAGGAACACAGCGATACGCTTGTAGAGCTGCGTGAGGCGTGCAGTGACTACGCACGGCTCGATGACGAGCTAACCGCGCTTACCAATCAGCGCGATGCGTTGCGTAGCCGCTGAAGCTCGCTGGTGGACAAAGTAGGCAACCAGACCTTCCCTGGCTTCGGGCGGGTGGAGATTACCCACCCCAGCCGCATTACCAGCTACGACGCGAGGGCGCTCGATGCCCTACTGCTCGAACTGGATGCAGCAGGCAGCCCACTGGCGGCACGCATCCGAGAAACTAAGCGCGAAGGTCAGCGGGTGGGCAGTCTGAAGATCAGCCGCGAACGGCTCTAACGCGACTAACCAAATCATCAAACAAGAGCGTTTCACCAACCCGCCGGTGGAGGACAGAACGACGCAGCCACCGGCTTAGATTAAAGTAGGTAAAATGATAGACTGGGCGCTTGCGATAGCCATTGCTGATTCTCTAGATACCGCCACTAACGGGCAGCTCATTGCGTCGTTGCGCGATAAGCTGCTGGAAGAGCTGGCCAATGGCGCAGATACCACTGGCTGGCATGACCTGGCTGCTAATCTCCGCGCCCGCACCGCCCGAGGTACGTATCTTAATGCGCTCAAGCAATCACTCGCGCCCGCCGCCCGGCGCTTCCGCCAGCAGACCAGCGGCGCAAACCCGAGCATCGCCATTGAAGACCGGGGTAGCTTTCAGGATGAGGACACGCTCCGATCAGAACTCTCCTATACCAGTTGGCCGCAACCGCAGCCATTCGGCATTTGGCTCAACGAATCCAGAAATACGATCGCCGCCTACATCATATCCAGACTAAGAGAGAAAGGAGTGCTGTTCACCGACCAGCAAGTAACCGAGGCAGCAGCAATCTTCACCCAGTGCCTGATTACCGAACTGGTCGAGCAGCCTGCTGCGAAAGACCTCCGTGATCGGTACCAGCTCTGGCTGCATCAGGAGAACGCAAGATACATTGCCGAGTCCAACACGAAGTATAATGTAAGTGGGCTGAGGAATCCATACCTCGGCCTTGCCAGCTACAAATATGCCCAACGGGAACTCTATGCCGGTCGTCAAAACCAAATCACGTCTACCCTTGCCAACATCGTTGATGTCGCTAGCCCCGCTGCTCTATACTTCATCACCGGCGCATCCGGCAGCGGCAAATCATCCTTTGTCCAGGCTGGTCTCATTCCCGCTCTCGAAGTCTATTATCAAACCCGCCGGCGCAATCTTGCTCCTGCCATCTTCCGGCCCCTGGCCCATCCTCTCCTCAGCCTCGCTGATGCCCTTATCCAGCTTGGCCTCGCTGGCGGCTTTTCTTCCAGCCTGTTGCCTGATATCAGCACCGCCAATGGCTTCAATCAGTATCTTCGCTCCCATACTCCCTCTAACCAAGTCAACATCATTATTATTGATCAGTTTGAAGAGCTATTCACTCTCTCCGATCCCATCCAGCGTGATGCTCTCCTTGCCATCCTGGAGCAACTCGACTCCGTCACCGAAACTCGTACCCACATCATCTGCACCCTACGTGTAGACTATCTGCCTGCCCTCTTCGATCATAAGCAACTGTTCGATATCGCCAAATCTGGCACCGACCTGCGCGCCATGAGCCCCGATGAGCTTAAGCAAGCCATGCAGCAGCCTGTCTCCCATCTCTATCCCACCAAGCAACTCGAACCAGACCTCCTCAACACCCTCGTCACCCAGACCGCCGTCGATGCAACCTATCTTCCTCTCCTCCAGGTCACCATTGAGCAACTATGGCGTGCTGGCCAACTGACCATTGCTGCCTACCATCGTAACTACCAACAAGACCTCGGTGCCGCTCTCCGCCAACACGCCGACAACGTCTATGATCTCACCGACTACGCCACTGATTGCACGCAAAGGCGCTCCAATGAAGACCAGGCTGCTATTCTTAGCATCCTTCTAGACCTCGTTGAGGTTGCCGACGACCCGCGCCAACCCGACCTCGGCCGCCAACGCCCCCTCAAAGAGCTAGAGAAACGCGACACCCGCCGGGTCCAGCTTATCGACGACCTCGCCACTGCCCGCCTTATCAGCCTCAGTAAAAATCCTGACGATGTTATTGTCGTTGACATTATCCACGAGAGCCTGCTACGGAACTGGCCCCGTCTCGCCGCCGCCATCAAGGAGGAGCGTGCTCGCCTCGCAATCCGCGGGCGCTTCGAGGAAGCTCTCGCCGACTGGAAGGTGCATGAGCGTGATGACACCTACCTACTGATGGGGGTGCGGCTTGCCGAAGCCAGGGCGCTACCCGCCGACGATATCGCCCTGGCCAAAGCTGAGGCAAGGGAGTTCATCGAGCGCAGCGCCCAACATCACGAGGAGCAGCAGCGCCAACGCCAGCTCGCCGAAGAACGTGAGCGCCTGGCCTATGCCCGTCAGCAAATCGCCGACTCCTACCATCTTGCGTATGCCGCCCGCCAGCAACTTGACCGCGATTATTACGATCTCGCAATGCTCCTGGGTTACGAAGCAATTAAACGTGATGCTAACGAGTCAAGCATAAAGGTGCTATCCGATGCGGTTGCCCAAACTGTAAATCTTCGTGCTACCCTGATAGGTCATTCTGGTCCCGTAAACATCGCGATGTTTAGCCCCGATGGAAATTACATTGTTACCGCATCAGCGGATAATACCGCCCGTTTGTGGGACAACACCGGCCAGCTACTCACCATTCTCAGTGGCCATACTGCCGAGGTAAGTGGTGTCGTGTTCAGCCCCGACAGTAAGCTAATCGTTACTGCCTCAGCCGATAAGACTGCGAGATTGTGGGACATCCAAGGTAAGCACCTCGGCACCCTAAGCGATCATACTAACATAGTGAGCAGAGTGGCATTCAGTCCTGACGGCGAGCTGATCTTGACTGGCTCATATGATGGTAACACACATATATGGGAAAGGAGCGGTAAATATATCACTACACTCCGCGGTCACACTAGCATAGTGACAAGCTGCGAGTTTAGTCCTAATGGTGAGTTTATCCCCACCGCCTCTTACGACGGCACCGTGCGGTTGTGGAGTAAAGATGGCCAACCTCTTATGATTCTTACTAACCATACAAACATGGTGAATAACGCCACATTTAGCCCCGATGGAAATTACATTATTACCGCATCAGTGGATTACACCGCCCGTTTGTGGGACAGCACCGGCCAGCTACTTGCCACACTGATCGGCCACACCGGCCAGGTTATCAGTGCAGTGTTCAGCCCCAACAGTAAGCTAATCGCTACTGCCTCAGCCGACGGGACTGCGAGACTATGGAACAATAGCGGTCAACCTCTTGCCATCCTCCGAGGGCATCGAGATAAACTGAGCAGTGCAGTATTCAGCCCGGACAGCGAACTAATTGTTACAGCATCGGTTGATGGCAGTGCGCGCCTCTGGAACAGCAATGGTTGGCCGATTGCCTCCACAACAGGCAATACTGGCATGATGAACTACGCGGTATTCAGCCCCGACAACAGGTACATACTTACTGCCTCAGTAGACGGCAAAGCTCGTCTGTGGGACAAAGACAGCAAGCCCATCATCACCCTCATAGGTCATACTAACACCATATGCAGTGCAGTCTTTAGCAACGATCGTAAGCTGATCCTTACTGCATCAGACGATAAGACTGCACGATTGTGGGACGAAGATGGCAATACTCAAGCCAAGTTTGTTGGTCATATTCGTACAGTGTACAGCGCAGCTTTCAGCCCGGATAATAGCCGCATCCTCACTGCATCCTATGATACTACCGCGCGCCTGTGGAACAAAGATGGTAATCTCATTACTGCCCTTATTGGTCACGATGGCTCAGTGAACAACGCGGTGTTCAGTCCTGATGGCACCCTCATACTTACTACCTCAGAGGATACCACTGCCCGATTGTGGGATCAGGAGGGACACATTCTTCACATTCTTAGTGGTCACACTGGCCCAGTCTATAGCCCAACGTTTAGCCCGGATGGCAAGCTAATCCTTACGGCCTCGGCAGATAATACTGCCCGACTTTGGAACAGAGAGGGCAAGCTCCTGGCCACCTTGAAAGGCCATACCCAAACAGTCTACATCGCCGCGTTCAGCTTTGATGGTAAGCAGATCCTTACTGCATCGCAAGACACAACCGCTCAGCTGTGGAATACCAGGGGAGAGCATATCATCACCTTCAGTGGACACCGTGGCACTGTACACAGCGCAGTGTTTAGCCCTGATGATGGACATATACTCACTGCCGCAACCGATGGCACCGCCCGCCTGTGGACCATTGACGGCCAGCAACAATTGGTCATAGCTGCAGATGTGATCGACTTCAGTGCAGATTGCAAATGGATGTTCGTGCGGCGCGAAGGTCATATGGTACAGGTGATTCCTATCTTCTCCACAGATATCCTTGCTATTGCTGCTTGTCGCCTTAATCGTGAGCTGAGTGAAGAGGAGCGCCGCCAGTATGACATCGCTGTTCCAGGCTTCCGCATGAACACAATGCAGTATCCACCGTTTCTAAGCTGGCGACCACACGACGAGGGATTCGTTGATAAAGATGCTGGTCATAATGTTAGTACCCGATGATCTAGGGAAACTTTCGTTTACTCGAATCAGGATCTACCCTTTGAATCTGGCCTATTGGCCCTACCGAGCCCGGTGCTTCATTGTACTCTAGCATTGAGGCTGCAGGATTTTCTGCCACATCCATATGGGAACTATAGTGGCCCAACACAGTCAGTTCTGGCTCCTGACTACTGCCTGCGAGTAGCTGAACAGCAGGCGAAACGGTGGAGTACAGATAGTTGTAGAGATCATAGACAGAGATGTACCTACCTGGGAGCCTGGCGCTGCCATCAATAGCAGACACAAATGCCTGACCAAAGATAGTCATGTTGCCATTACCTATCCAGGAAAACTCGTTTTCCTGACAGGAGGTAATGACAACGCGTCCACTGCCCGTGGCCAGAGTAGAACTAACGAGTTCATCAGGAAAACGTCTACCTATGCTAGGTGTTTCAAAGGAAGGGTTGAGGCCAAGCCAGGTTTCGTGCTGACCTGAGAAGCAGGAATTGAGGATAACAAGCAATAGCTTTGCCTTGATGTCGCACAATAGATCGAGGAAATCAGACGAGCTAAGGCCAGTACCTGGCTTGATTTTGTCATTGTCGAATTGAGTGTCGGTGGTGGTCAGGTAAAAGCTGCCGTCAGTAGCGAAGTCGACATGGCCAGTATAGTAGAATATGGCGATATTGGTCGGCTGGGCAGTATTGGCAAGCTGCTGCAATGCGGCCACCAACGCAGCACGGGTAGCTGCCCCGTCCTGCAGCAGTGACACCTGATTTTGCGGATAACCACCTTGACTATATAGGGCCTGCGCGATGGTGGCGGCCTCGTTTGATAGTTGTGGTACGTTCAAGCCTGGCAAATATTGATGTTTGCCGACACCAACGATTAGCGCACAGCCTTGATTGAACGGCATGGTGTTAGCCTCCTCCATTGTTCCGTCATCGCTGTCCTGATTTACGTAAGATTATACTGCGAGAACTGGTGTAGTGCAAATATTGCAATCTGCAGCGCATGCCGTGAGCTCGCTTCTGTTTATCTTCGACATCTCCACTAAGCGGATGCAATCAACCAGGCGTGGCTGGAAAGCTATTTAACTGACTCCGACTACTGCGCCCATGCGCTGGCGGTGCGGCGGAGAGCAGGAGTAGCAGGAGTGGGTTACATACAGTTCGTTGCGCCGTAGGAAGGTTGCACAACTCGAACTATTATGCTAAAATATAGTATGGCATTTCGAGGTCTATTTGTCGGCATTGACCGCTACGAAGCAACTGGCATCGACTGGCTTAGTTGTGCAGTCCGCGATGCTACCGCCCTTTATTCCCTCTTCACCGACACGCTAGGCTCCGGTGCTGTATTCCTGACTGACGAGCAGGCGACGCGTGCTGCGATTGAGGAAGAGTTTGACAAATTGGCCTGCTGCGACCCTGGAGACGTTGTTGTAATTGCTTTCTCGGGCCACGGTAGCGAGACGCATGAACTGGTTACCTATGATGCCGACCCCTCTAATCTTGGCTCATCATGTATCCCCCTTGATATCCTTACCCAGTGGTTCGCCCGAATACCCGCTCGTCAGCTCGTCTGCATCCTTGACTGCTGCTTCTCCGGCGCGATGGGCGCTAAGGTTCTCCACGTCCAGATTAAGCCTCGTAACCTTGCCCCCGTAGACCATCTCCTCGATCAGCTCTCTGGCAATGGACGACTCATCTTCACGGCCTCGACCGCCACGGAGGCAGCGTGGGAGAACATTCGCATTGGCCATGGCCTGCTTACGTACCACCTGCTCGAGGCGCTCCAGGGTACCGAGGAAGTTAGGGCTGGCGGGAAGATTGCTGTCTTGCGATTGCTCGAGTATGTTACACGGCGGGTGATAGACAGTGCCGGACAGCTAGGTGAGCTGCAGCATCCGACCATTCGCGGCCAGATTGACGGTGAGCTTACGTGGCCACTATTCCAGCCGGGGCTGCTGTACAGAGCCGCCTTCCCAGAGCGTACCGGGGCACAGGTCACGACAGACATTAATAGCCTTGCGGCTTATGGGTTCCCCCCTGCGCTTCTCGCCGCATGGGCTGGGTCAATTCCATCACTTAACGCGCTGCAGCTCGATGCGATCAACGGTTTCGACCTCCTTAAGGGGGAACATCTGATCGTCTCAGCACCAACATCCTCCGGCAAGACGATGATTGGGGAGCTCGCCGCCCTGAAGGGAGCCTTGGAACGCAAGCGCGCGCTCTTTCTCCTCCCAATGAGGGCGCTGGTCAACGATAAGCACCAGCAATTCAATAGGATATATGGAGCCTTCGGAGTCAAGACCATTAGGGCTACCGGCGAGATCACGGATGATGTCCCAGCCCTGCTGCGAGGTCAGTATGACATCTGCCTGCTGACTTACGAAAAGTTCGCTGCGCTAGTGCTTACCTTCCCTCACATCCTTAACCAAGTCGGCACCGTCGTGGTTGATGAGGTCCAAATGCTTGCAGACCGTTCGCGGGGTGCCAATCTCGAATTTATCCTTACCCTCCTTCGTATGCGGAGGCGGCAGGGCATAGAGCCGCAGTTGATTGCCCTGTCGGCGGTTATTGGTGATACCAATGGCCTGGAGCGATGGCTCGGAGCCAGGCTGCTGCGACGAGACGCGCGCCCAGTGCCACTGGATGAAGGGGTACTTCGAGAGGATGGCAGCTTCCGCTACATCGACCATTCTGGACATGAACACATCCTGCAGTCTTACATACAGCGCCAAGTGATCAAGAATTCCAGTCAGGACTGGGTAATACCATTGGTAAGTAGGCTCGTGGGTGAGGGGAAGCAAGTTATTGTCTTCCGCGAGACCAAAGGGGAGGCCCAAGGTTGTGCTCACTACCTTGCGCGGGAACTAGGACTCCCACCAGCGCAGGCAGCACTTGATGCGCTGCCGTCCGGAGACCCTTCGGGCGCATCGCAGAGCTTGCGCGAGGCACTATCGGGCGGGGTAGCCTTCCATAATGCCAACCTTGATCGAGAAGAACGGGCCGTTATCGAGGAGCAATTCCGTGTGCAGGATACAACCATTCGGGTGCTGACTGCTACCACCACCCTTGCTATGGGGGTCAACACACCTGCATCCGCAGTGGTCATTGTCGGGCTCGAACACCCTGGCCCTATTCCACAGCCATATTCTGTAGCTGAGTACAAAAACATCGTCGGGCGGGCAGGCAGGCTGGGATTTTCCGAGAAAGGCACCTCGTACCTGCTTGCGCTGACACCGCAAGAAGAATACTATGCGTGGTCGCACTACGTGCGCGGCGTGCCTGAAAGTCTCCAGTCCCGGTTCCTTGACCGCGATACTGACCCTCGTACACTCATTGTCCGGATCCTCATGACCGCTCGGCGGTCAACTAAACATGGTTTGCCAGCTGACGAGATCGTAGATTTCTTGCAGAATAGCTTCGGTGCCTTCCAGCAAATGCAGACCACACAGAATTGGACATGGGATCGCACCCATCTGCTGAATGCGCTTCAGGATCTCGAACAGCACAAGCTAGTTGAGCAGGATGGAACAGGTGGTTACCATCTCACTAAGCTTGGTCTCCTGGCTGGCGAGGGCGGGATCGAGGTGGAGTCCATCACCAGGTTGGTTGATGCTCTCGCTACAGTGCCAGCCGATTTGATCAACGATACCACCCTGGTGTCGGTTGCCCAATTGACTGTGGAACTGGATAGTCTGTACTTCCCGATGAATAAACGAAGCGTGAACAAGGAGCCACAGGCTTGGATGCGGGAGCTACAGCTGCAGTCGGTACATCCCACGATTATCGCCGCACTCCACCAGAGGGTGCTGGAGCCACATCAAGGCACGCTGCGGGCCAAGAAGGCTGCTGCCTGCCTGCTCTGGATCACGACAACGCCAATCTCGGAAATTGAACGTATACTAACTCAATTCGTTGGCGGTACATCAGATGCGGCAGGTGAGACTCGCGCCGTTGCTGCCCGGACCTGTGATATACTTCTCGCAGTTACGCGGGTCGCCGAGTTGCTCCATCCTGAACTTGACCTAACAACCCGATACCAACGGCTTCTGACCCGAATGGAAGTCGGCGTGCCTTCAGTCGCTGTTGATATCGCTGCGCAGGTTGGCAGAAGCCTCACCAGGGGAGATTATCAGCGTCTCATCAGAGCAAGCCTGTGTACCATTGAAGGGCTGGAAGCAAGCACTGATGAAGCAATACTCGATTGCCTGGGAAACGATCGGCGCGGCCAAGAGAAGCTCGCTTTGATACGTAGAGGTGTACAAACACATCGTAGAAACGAAGCGGAGCAGCTGCCACAAGTTCCTATCCTCCCGCTTTACGAAAGCTAGATGATGAGTTCCGCAATCCCGCTTCAGCCTCGCCAAGCGTATCTAACCCCCGCCTGTCAGCTGGCGCGACAAATCTGGATAGGTATTTCTACCCTACGCGAACCGGAGGATTAGGAGAGCGTAATGCCCAAGCCGCGCTCACCATATGAACAACTTACGCACACTGAGATATATGTGCGTGAGCGCATCCAACCCAACGAGAACAAGGGTTACAGCCCGTTTAGTTTCGACCTGATCATCGAGGTGACCACCTCCGAGATAATAAATGGGATGACCGTGGGGGAGCGGGATAAGCATATCTATCGGGTGCGCCGCTACATTGCAGCGTGCGGGGATGAGCTGGTGGTGGCGGCCTGCCTTAGCTGCAAAGAAATGCAGAACTCGCTATTTGGCGCTGGGCCTGCGGGGCTGTGCCGGGAACACGTAACCAGGCCGAGCGTGGGCCAGGAGCCGACTCCTTTCCACAACCTACTGCGTGTGCGCCTGGTGGAACACGCCTACGCGCTATGGAACGGTGCGCTGGTAGCTACAGCCGTGAATCAAGAGGTTGGGTAGGGGGTGAGGTAGGCTATGAGGGATGTATAGCATACTAGATGTTAGCACAATCGGCATATGAGGCAGTGTGTTACGTAGATACTACAGCAAGCCGCTGGTTGTGGCACCATGTCCTGGCTTGCGAACTCGGAGAGTTCAGTCGCGGATTATGGGTTGGGTCTGCCCCGAACTACCACCAACCTTTTCCCCTGCTCATCTGTACTCTTGGCAGCGATACAGATAGAAAGGGGATGGCAGTGACTCGCAGGATTAGGAAGGTAGCCATCTGGCTGGTGGTACTGAGCATCGGCCTCGGTCTGAACCCCGCGCCAACTCGTTACGCCGTTGATGCCGGTGCATTGCCGGGCGCGCTCTCCATCGCGCCTAGAGCTGCCCTCAACCAGCTACGCTTCGAGCCAAACGTCGGGCAGTTCGCGCCCAGTGTACGCTACCAGGCTAGAGGCAGCGATTACAGCGTGGCCCTCACCAGTGATGGTGCAGCGCTACTAATCGGCGCGGTGCAGCTACGCTTCGGCGTAGCTGGCGGCGACCTGGCTACGCCAATTGCCAGCCAGCCTCTAGCGGGAGTGAGCAACTACCTGCAGGGCAACGACCCCAGTCGCTGGCACGTGGGCGTGCCAGCCTACGCTCGTGTCACCTACCAGAACGTCTACCCTGGTATCAGCCTCAGCTACTACGACGGCGGCGCGGGCCTGGAGTACGACTTCATCCTCGCCGCCCATGCCGACCCCAGCCGCATCCGCCTGCGTATATCGGGCGCGGATAAACTCAGCCTCGCTGCAGATACGCTCGAAATACATACTCTGGCAGGCACAATCCAACAACCCGCTCCCCACATCTACCAGGATACCCCCGCTGGTCGCCAGCCAGTCTCCGGTGGATTTCGTCTGCTTGCCAACAGCGCGGTGGGTTTCCAGCTTGACGCATACAATCCTAGTCTCCCTCTGGTGATTGACCCGCAAATCGTCTATTCTACCCAGCTTGGTGGCAACGCTTACGGTGATGGTCAAGGCTACGAGACTCAGGCCGGTAGTGCCATCACCATCAGCCCCGATGGCAGCGCTTATGTCGCAGGCACCACCTACACCAGCGATTTTCCGGTTAGCGCCACGGCGGTGCAAACCAGCTTCCTCGGTAATCGCCTCGCGCCGAACTACTGGGGTAGCAGCGACCACAACGACGCAGTGGTCCTCAAGCTTTCTCCCGATGGCAGCCAACTGCTATACGCTACCTACCTGGGCGGCAGCGGCGATGACGAAGCCTCGGCGATCAGCCTCGATCGGGCGGGCAATATTTACATTGCTGGCATCACAAGTTCTAGCGACTTCCCCGCCGCAACCCCACTGGTAAGTGGGGTGCCCGGCTCCGCCTTTCTGGTCAAGCTCAACCCCAGCGGCAGATCAATTATATACTCTCACTACCTCAGCGGGGTAGCACCAGAGGGCAAAGTTGCCCTCGCCGTTACTGGGGGCGGCGAGACGGTAGTGGCGGGCGGCACGCTCACCGCCACCCTGCCAGTGCGCCATGCCTTGCAGCCCAGGTTCGGTGGCGGCGATGAGGGATACAATGGTTACCTGTCGGGAGGCGATGGCTTCCTGATGCGGATTGCGGCTGATGGAAAAACCCTGAAGTTTGCCACCTATCTCGGCGGCAGCCATGCTGATGCCATTCGCAGCGTGGCCATCGACCGCAGCGGTGCGGTTTACGTTAC
Source organism: Chloroflexia bacterium (assembly GCA_038230695.1). Classification (GTDB taxonomy): domain Bacteria; phylum Chloroflexota; class Chloroflexia; order QHBQ01; family QHBQ01; genus QHBQ01. The sequence goes on along the minus strand of JBBRMT010000021.1, from coordinate 19,350 downwards.
CGGCTACACCCGCTCACAGGACTTTCCCGTGCGCCATGCCGCCCAACCGCTGCCAGGCGGCGTATCCTTCAGCCACAATCCCTGGGGCGATGATGCGACTGACGATGCCTTCATTGCCAAGCTCACGCCCGACGGTAGCCACCTGGTATACGCCACTTACCTGGGCGCAGGCGGCAATGATGAGGCCTACAGCCTGGCGCTCGACCGCACCGGCGCAGCCTACGTGGCAGGGGTAACTTCATCCGCCGATTTCCCCACCAGGAACGCGGTGCAGCCACACGCTGGTGGCGGCCTCGACACCTTCCTCGCCAAACTCGCCCCCGATGGCTCCCACTTCGTCTACGTCACTTATTATGGCGGCCCCGACGATGATGGCATGATGAGTATCGCACGTGGTTGCGGCGCAAATGGCGGCTTCGACTCAAGCGGGGTGGCCGTGGCGGTGGACACTAGCGGCGCAGCCTACCTGACCGGCTCGACCCTCTCCTACCACTTCCCTACCTTTCGCGCCTTCCAGCCCGACTTTGGCGGTGGCAATAGCTGCCAAAAGATGGCCGCTAACGGTGACGCTTTCATCGTCAAGTTCAGCCCCGATGGGCAGCGGGTGGTCTACGCCAGCTACCTGGGTGGCTCATCCGGCGAGGAGGGGCGGGCGATTGCGGTTGACGGCGCGGGCGATGCTTATCTTACCGGCAGAAGCTGGTCGAGCGACTTCCCCACCCGTAATCCAGTTGCCGCTAACACTAGCTGTGGGCTGGACGGCAAGATGTATTTCTGCGACGGGGCGAAGATATTTATTACCAAAATCAGCGACCCACCCCCGCCTGCCAGCCACTACTTCACCGAAACCGGCCATTTGGTGGCCGCGCCCTTCTATGCCTACTGGGAAGCCGGAGGCGGCGTGGCCCGCTTCGGTTATCCGATCAGCGATCGCCTGCGCGAACGCAGCCTCGAAGATGGCCGCATCTACAGCGTGCAATATTTCGAGCAGGCGCGGCTGGAGTATCATCCCGACAACCCCGCCGCTCCTGTCGAGGAAGGGCTAGTTGGCCGCGAACTATACCTCGCCCGCTATCCTAACGGCGCACCAGGCCAGCACCCCTACGACCGCAGCGAAGGAGAAGACGATACCCCGCGCTACTTCACCGAAACCGGCAAGACCCTGCACAAGTCCTTCCATAGTTACTGGGATGACCATGACGGCATGGTTCGCCTCGGCTACCCGATAAGCGATCAGTTCACTGAGGATGGCAAGATGGTGCAATACTTCGAGCGCGGGGTGCTGGAGCGGGTGATGGGCGACAACGGCTACTATCAGCCGCCGCAGCTACGTCCCCAGCTGGGCCGCAGCCGCTATCTCCTGCGCCCTCCGCAGCCCTGAAAGGAGGCCGGTTTGCCCCTACTCCTTCGTTTCGCTCGCCTGCTCGTCCTCCTGGCCCTCTTGCCCCTCGCCCGCGTTGCTCTGGCAGAAGGCAACTCGCCCCCACCCCAGCTCGACTTCGCCACCTACCTGGGCAGGCCGACGATGGAACTTAACGCCGCCGTCGCCACTGACCGTCAAGGCTACATCTACATCGCGGGCGATACTGGCTTCGGCCAGACCACTACGCCGCTGCCGACGATGCGTAACATGAATCCGCATCACCTTACCAATCCGGCCAATCCCTCTGACCGCGACATCATCGTGACCAAACTATCACCCGACGGCCAGCGGGTCATCTACCAGACTGCCTTCGGTGGTAGCGGCACCGATGAGGCACTCGGTATCGCGGTGGACAGCAGCGGGGCCGCCTACATCACCGGCGTTGCTGGTTACTGGGCAGGCAGCAGCGATTTCCCACTCGTCAATCCCATTCAGGAGAAGCACAAAGACCATGAGGATGCCTTCGTCAGCAAGCTCTCGCCGGACGGCTCCAGGCTTATTTACTCCACATACCTGGGCAGCAGCGGCTATGACATCGGCACCGCCATTGCCGTTAGCGCCGACGGCTATGCCTGCGTCACCGGCCGAGCGGGCAGCGACTTCCCACTACACAACTCGCGGCAGGGTTACTCCGGCGCTACCGACAGCTTCGTGGTGCGACTTACCCCCGCTGGGGCAGCGGTATACATCACCTTCCTGGGCGGACAGGCTAGCGATGCCTCGACCGCAACCTGGGGTCAGGCGATTGCCGAGGATGCGGCGGGCAATTGCTATGTGGCGGGTAACACCTCGGCCCGCGACTTTCCCACCCAAAATCCCATCCCCACTGCGCCTATCTCTCCGACCGCCGTGATTAACCGTGCCTATGTCACCAAACTGAGCAGCGACGGGCAGAAGCTAATTTATTCCACCCTCATTGCAGGTGTGGGCAGCGATAGCGTCAGCGCCCTCAGCTTGGCCGCCGATGGTACAGTCTACCTCGCGGGTCAGACCTCTGCCGCTGATTTGCCAGTAGCAGCAAGTCCGCCCTACCACTACGGCAGCAGCGACCCGCCCAGCAGCTATGTCGCTCACCTCAGCGCCGACGGCAGTGGCATCCTGAACCTCGCTTATCTCAGCGCCAACGATGCGCTCTCGCCAATGGCACTTACCCTCGACCCTGCGGGCCGCGTCTATCTTGCTGGTGAAACCGCCACCACCAACCTGCCCACGCTCCACCCGCTCCAGCCTTATTTCGGCGGCGCAAGCTACTGGCTGGGCGGTGATGGCTTCATCATCCGCTTCAACCCTGAGCTTGCCTCATTCGACTTCGCTAGCTACTATGGCGGCTCCGACGATGATTACATCAACTCACTGGCGGCAAACGACGACGGCAGCATCGTGGCGCTGGGACATACCGGCTCGGCGAACCTACCGCTGCGCCGCCCGCTGCAGGCTAAGTATGAGGGCGAATGGGACCACTTCGTGATGCGGCTGAGTGACGATGCAACGCCTTACATCCTCCCCAATACTGGAGATACCCGCGAGTGGTGGCTACTGTTGGTGGGCGGGGCAGTATGTGTAGGACTGGGCGGCGGGCTGCGGCTGGGGCAGTGGAAGGCAAGGCGAGTAGCGTGCTGAGTGTTCTGATCGTCATGCTCATCCGGATCTATGAACCACATAACCTTCGTTAGAGTGAACATAACTTACAAGAACATAGAGACTAGTAGCAGGCAGATAGCGAGTATCACCACCCCTGGCGCTGCACACTGTGCGGCAGTCATCGGCTACAACAAGTCCCCAGCTTTGGTAGTCGCCGAGCAGCAGGTCGCGAACAGCCTACTACGAACGTGCCTAGTACCTAGCTGCCGCCAGATTGTACACTGTTGGCCTAAGGTAGTGAGGGCAAGGCAATCGAGCCACCGAACTATGCTCCTACTCTGCTAGTAACTGCACATAATTACAGAAACAAATTGCGTCAGTGACCCTCATTCGTGTGTGGCACCAGGGCGCAGCAGCCCAAAATAGGGCAAAATATCCGTAACTATGAGCAGTTACCTCTGCCAGCCACGACTGCGTTAGCCAAGCCAAAGGCTGGAGCGTGGCTGGTTGTTATCCCTGTGCAATATTACGTAGCTTCTATGCACAGGTAGAATATCAGTGTGACATAACGGAGGCTATAAGTAGACTACAACGAGGTTGTTATGATGATCAATTGTTGCTTCGCAAACAAATTATACGGATAATGAAAATTGAACCAAATTCAGGGTTTACCCTATTGACATATACCGTATACATATGCTATGATGGAATCAGACAAAAAGGGACCTATTGAGGCTCTTGCCGGAGCCGGTGGGCATGGTTGGGCGTGGTTAGGCGCACCTGAAGCGGTGTGCGGCGCTTTTCGCCCCCACGGTTCGCGCTCTAGTTGACAACCCTGCTTCAACTCGTGGAACAGGCTATCCTCAATCTCCCACCGCTCAAAGAACTACCCAGAGGCGAGGGGGTTACACCGCATCTGCGCTTGGCACCAGAGTTGGCTCTAGAAACGGCAAAATACAGGGTTTTCCTTATTCACCATCTTTGCACTTTTGCCATTTTCGCCCACATCTTGTGAGCGGCGGAGGCACTGAGACGCAAGATGTTGCGGCAAACCCGAAACTACAAAGATAGTGCCTTATTGTGCCAGGGAGAAACTTCGGTTATACTGCTCGGGGAGCTTTGTTGGCATATCTGGTGTCAGGTTGTTTGCTGCGAGCAGACAAATCAAGGCAAGAGAGAGGGCTTGAATAACATGACACAGATTAGACGCGGCTATATAGCAAGCTTTACAGTAGCAGTCACATTTATTGCTGCCAGTATTGCAATACTAGCATCATGTACTAGTAGCGGGGATATCTGTGCCGTAGGAAAATCGATTCCGCTTAAGCAGGTGCAGGCTGGTATGATCGATGTTCAAATGCTCCCAGCTAACAGCGGGTGGGCAGTAGGCAACTCTAACGCTATTATGCACTACGCTAACGGGCAATGGACCGCCTTGGATGTGCCAGCTGAGTTGGGGGTGAGCAGTATATCGCTGGCCAAGGTATCGATGGTATCAGCCGATGAGGGCTGGGCAGTGGGGGACGGCAGCGCTATGCTTCATTATCAAAACGGTTGTTGGAGAAACTATAGATGGTCTGTTCAGTTCAACTCGGTCGGGCCGGACCTAAAAGATGTACAAATGCTGTCAAAGGACGATGGCTGGATTGTGGGACGGGACAAGACGGCCTTGCATTATAACGGTAGTGATTGGTCTAAAATAGATCTTCCCGCTGGGGTAACCAACATATTTGGTCTAGATATGCTCTCTGGCAGCGAGGGATGGGCAGTTGGAGAGCAACTCAGCATTTTGCACTACACAGCTGGCAAATGGCGCCTGGTACCTTGGCGTGAGCCTAGCAATATACTTGAGCCTAGCCTAAACAGTGTTTACATGGTATCTCAGGATGAAGGTTGGGCGGTCGGTGAACAAGGCGTGATCATACACTACCATAGCGGTAAGTGGGAACAGGTGAGTAGTCCAACCAATAGAACACTAACTGACGTTACAATGCTCTCTGCGACAGAGGGCTGGGCGGTAGGACCTACGATCATGTTGCACTATACCAGTGGTGGCTGGCAGCCGATAGATGACTACGGTGGTTATCATCTGTGGCACAGTTCAGATGCGGGACTCTGGGCCGCTAGCGGCGATCACATAGCGCACTATGCCAACGGTCAGTGGGTAAGCTCAGTTAATTTGGGTAACCACTAGAGCAAGTCAATATAGCGTCTGAAAAGGCAGAGAGGCTTTTTGCCAGTGTTCAAAACATCGGCCAAACGACTTAACTTTGCGCTTGTTACCGCGATACTGGCGCTCCTGTTGATATCTCCCGATCCCCACCACTACTATAGCCAATCGGCTGATCTCCCTCACACAGTAGGTCAGGTCGAGCCTGATACTCAGGCATCAGTCGCCCAGCAAAAGGCCATTTCCCCGAACCTGGATAAACTCCCCCTACGCTTTGAGCAGAACAAGGGTCAGAGCGACGCTAGCGTACGATTTCTGGTGCGGGGCGCAGGATATATTCTACTTCTTACCAATAGTGCCGCGCTAATGTATCTTTCGCCTGCAACCCCGCCCCAACATAGTGGCGCTGCCGACCAGCATCTCAGCCAGACACACCCAGGAGCCTCAATCCCGTCTGTCGTGCTATGCTTCCAGCTTGAAGGTGCCAATGCCAACCCCGTTATAAGCGGTGAGCAGGAGCTGCCAGGGGAGAGCAACTACCTTATAGGTAATGACCCGACGAAGTGGTATACTCATATACACGCCTATAATAAGGTCCGCTACACTGGTGTCTACAAAGGCATAGATGCGGTATATTATGCAAGCAAAGACGCGGTGGAGCATGATTTCATTGTTGCCCCCGGGGCACACCCTGAAGACATCAAGATGTCAGTAATTGGTGCCACCAACATAAAGGTTGTGGCTGGCAGCCTGGTAATAAGTACCACTGCCGGTGAGGTGCGCCAATCAGCACCTGACATTTATCAGAACGGCCCCAATGGCCAGGAGAGAGTGGCTGGTGAGTTCCTCTTGAATGCTAACAACCTGGTGGGCTTTAGCGTTTCCGCTTATGATCCTACCCGTCCGCTGATTATTGACCCTTCTCTCAGCTACTCTACCTACCTCGGCGGAAGTGCTGAGGACAGAGGTAACGACCTGGCGCTGGGGAGTGATGGCAGCACCTATATCACCGGAGACACGCATTCGGTTGATTTCTATTCAACCACTGGCGTGCTACAGCCCAGCTGCGCAGTAGGCACGAGTTGCCGGGATGCGTTCGTGACCAAACTCAACGCTAGCGGCAGCCAGCTGATCTACTCCACATATATCGGGGGTCCTAATGATGATTATGCGATGGGTATCGCTACCGATAGCAGTGGTAATGCCTATATCACCGGCGCGGGCAGCGCTGGGTATCCAGTTACCCCCAATGCTTACCAGCCTACGCCTGGTGTGTATGGCGATGGCGATGCCTTCCTCTCCAAGCTGAGTGCGGATGGCACGCAGTTGTTGTATTCGACCTTCCTGGCCAATAGTGTATACGGCAGTGACGGTTGGGATATCGCAGTCAACGGCAGCAACGCTTATGTCGTTGGCCATACTCACCGCGGTTTCATCCCTACAGATAACGGCTATCGGCGCGACATTAGCGGAGGGTTTAACGTTGATAACGATGGGTTTGTGGTTGAGGTGAACACCCAACAGGCCATAGAAGTATATGGTAGCTATATAGGAGGGGAGGATGGTTTTAGCTATGCGACAGGCATTGCCCTCGGAATTGATCCCTATCTTAATCATCTGTCTATGTTTGTTACCGGGGCTACGACCAGCAACCCCAGCACGGGTCAAACCAATCCATTCCCCATCACCCCCGAGGTATTCCAGCCCCATAACAAAGGTGGTTTCGATGCCTTTGTCACCGAATTCGACCCGTTCAGATACCGTGATCAATCGGTTACCTTTTCGTCGCTCCTCGGTGGCACCCTTGACGAGGGCTCACTTGAACTGAGAAGGGGTGGTATCGCAGTAGATACTGATGATAGTGGTCTGGTCACGAATATATACTTGGTGGGCTCCACCAACTCGGTCGATTTCCCCACCACACGGAACGCCTACCAGCACTATAAGGTTGGCAACCAGTACAATGAGGATGCCTATGTCACCAAGCTCTCTGTTGATGGCCCCGGCATTTTTGACCCAGTATACGCAACCTATCTAGGCGGGGCGAGTGATGATTTCGCATCTGACGTGGCGGTCAATGGTCAGCACGACGTATTCGTGACTGGTTGGACCAACTCGACCGGATCAAGTGGCACTTTCCCACTATTTAACCCGATACCCTCGGCGCCATTCGGTTACGATGCGTTCGTTGCCGAGATAAACCCTGACTATGGCTACTCGGCATCTCTCATCTACTCCACCTTCCTGGGAGATCGAGTCGTTGATCCCGGCAACGGCAATGACTTCGCAACCGCAATAGTGGTCGACCATAGCGGTAACGCTTACGTAACCGGTTATACCAACTCATCTGTCTTCTATGTTACTAGCGGTGCGCTGCAGACAGCTAAACACGACGGCTTTGACGGCTTCGTATCCAAAATAGCACCTGGCCCCTGCCTACTATCATATGCACAGGTTGTAGCCAGTGACGGCCCCAATGACACCGATTATTATGAGATAAAGGTGCCTGACAACTGCTCTTCCACCAATATCAGCGCCCAGGTTCCAATCGGGCGCTACTATGGTCCGCTTACTGACCCTCAGGCGCATACTGGTACCATTGACCCGCACGCCCTGGGCAAAACCGTTGATGCTAATACTACGGTTGAGATAGTCACCAACGGCATCAGCCCATATGAGGTACTCAATGTCTCCCTTAATGGACACAACTTCACCGTTGGCGGTGAGGATATCTACTTTGAAAGCCCAGATTACGTGTCGCGTAGGGTTAGCGTCCCTACCAGCTGGCTAGTGCTCCCAAGTAATGGAGGGATACTGCGACAACCCCCAAATACCGCTGATCAATACCAGATAATCGACATAATCCCTCCTGAATACGGCCAGAACATGATAACCATATCACGTGGCAACAACTCCTATGGCCAGGTAGTTGGCATAAAGCTGATGCTTAAGGGGATGTATCCACTTCTGCTGGTTGGCGGCAATGGCTGCCCCCGCTTCAGTGTGACACCCGCCTGGGATCATATTATAAAGCTTCCAACTGCTGGAGAATGGTGGCCCGGACACCCTTATGACCAAGACCCAGGCGCGGAAGCGGCAATCGAAAGCTTTGTTGAGGCCGTACCTAGAGACTGGTGCGCACCAATAGATTATGGTGGTGCCGATGTTGGCAAAGAGGTTACGGCTGCGTCCGAGGCATATGGAGTTCGAAAGGTTAACATCCTAGGCGATTCAGGCGGCGGGTTGTGGGTGCGGTCTGCTGCCGAGAACACAGGATACAACATTTTTGTTGGCGCCAATGTATCGGTAAACAACGCCCTACTGCTGGGAACACCAAATGAGGGTAGCTACCGCGCTAACCAGCTATGGTTCTTGGGCTGGACAAAATGCGCCCAGGATCCGATGTCTTGCCAGCTTTTCACAGATAGGATGAAGGAGTATGACAAACATCACAACGGCGTTCCCGGCGTCCGCTACATTGACCTGATGGGGAGAACGATCCTTAAAGCTTATGATGAAACAGGCGGCTCGATCACCTATACCGCAGACGACGATAGTGCCCTGACCCTGGATAGTTCTCAAAGCCTCGATCGATACAGCGGCTATAACACCGTTCATCTTGGCCCGCTAAACAGAGAGGGAAGCTTGAGCCTATTTGATGTGAGCCATTCCGTTCACTATATAGAGCCTAAAGATGTCGGTTTTAGAGACTGCTTTGCGCAATACTTTATGATTTCAGTCTCCCCTCCTTGCACGGCCGATCCACCTATCCCCTTTCCTGGGGATAGTGGTCAAACGATCCAGGCTGCAGTTGTGAATTCATCCACTTTGCAGCCTAGTGTGTTTGGCAATGCAACCTCAAGCCAGGTATCGAGCGCGACTATCATGGTTGATGACGCTAACCTCGCCAGCTTCGATTTTAGCTGGTTCAATCCCACCGCTACCCTAAGCCTAACGCTGACCGATCCTGTTGGCCGGGTAGTCGCCCCGACCAACCATTATCCTGGTAGTGCATTTATAGCCGCGACCGATGAAGGTGTGTACGGAGGTGAATTCCGGATAACCAATCCCATGGTTGGTCAATGGCATATGGACGTTCAGATTCTCACCTCCACCAACCAGACCGAACCCTTCGAGATCGGCGGTAGCTTCGTAGGCGGCGTTCAGCTTAATCCAGAAGTCAGCAGCCCTACCACCGGCCTGGCCCAGCCGGTTGTTATCACCGCCACGCTGCAAGATAGCGCGGCAATCACTGGCGCGGCCGTAACCGCAAGTGTCTCGCTTCCCTTCCAAGGGCGGGTCAACATCGCGCAGATCAATCTAGTTGAGCAGCCGGGTGGCATCTATCGTGGGGTGTTTACTCCTCAAGAAGAAGGTACATACATTTTTGATGTCCTCGCGCACGGTAACAACTCGGAGGGTCACCCCTTTGTGCGGGGGGATAGTCTGAGAGTAACCGCCAGCAATGCAGCCTCCTTCGACAACCTCTTCAGCGCTCTAGCGTATGACAATAACAACGACGGGCTATATGATAGCCTGGTGATCACTTCATCAACGACAATTAGTAGCGTTGGCCGCTACCGCCTCAGCGGCCTACTCACCAACGGTAGTGGCAGCGTAGCGGCATCTAGCAGCCAGAGCTATACTGCCACCCTAACCGGGACCACACCCCTAACCCTCACCTTCAGCGGTAAGCAGATCGCCCAGAGCCTGCTGGATGGCCCTTATCAGCTACGAGATCTGACCCTATCGCGGATACTGACCGATGAGTTGGATCTCGCCTCCATCCCTGTAGCCTACACCGTTACAACCCCGACCTCGCGCTATGATTGGCAACGCGATAACGTTATGCAAGCGGGCGTAGCTACTGATCAGGGGGTGGATAATAATGGTGACCATCTGTTTGACTATCTCAAGGTTGTCGTGCCAGTTGATGTGCGCACTCCAGGCCGGTATACGGCCTCAGCCAACCTACTTGCACCAGATGGTCATACTATTGCCGCTGCCTACACACCAGGGCTGAACATGGTTACAGGAACAAACACAATCGTCCTACGCTTTGATGGAGGTCAAATCAATAATAGCGGCACCGACGGCCCCTATTCGGTCAAAGACATGGTTGTTTCGCCGGTGGGCTCAAGTAACTACACATCTATAGATGTGGTGCTGGACCCGACGCAGCAGTACCACTACACCGAGTTCGGCACCAGCACTTGCCCTAGCTTCCTTGATGTACCGCAGGGATATATCTTCTATGACTACATCACCTACCTCGCCTGTCACCAGATTATGAACGGCACCGACTCCACCCACTTTAGCCCCAGCAACAATACCTTGCGATCTGAATTCGCCCAGGTACTGGTCAAAGCTTTCGGCCTGCAGCTACAGAATCCCGCGAACTCTGACTTTACCGATGTGAATCCTGGAGATCTATTCTACCAGGCGATCGAGTCGGTCTACCTTGACCACGACAGTCAGGGCCAGCAGATTATGAGCGGCTATCCTCTAGATCAATGTGTGGGCGCTGGTACTCCTACGCCCACACCGCCGCCTTCACACTGCTTCAAACCCAGCGATTATGCGACCCGAGGCCAGATCGCCCAAGGGGTCAGGCGTGGTGCCAACCTGCCGCAGTACACACCTACGCCGCCAGGCCAGGACTTCTATGACGTAACCCCAACCGACCCCTTCTTTGAGCCGATCGAAAGCCTCTACCACCTGGCCATCGTCAGCGGCCAGCCCTGCTCTACCCCCACCGATGGGCAGTGTTACCGACCCCTCGACCCGATCAGCCGTGGCGAACTGAGCCGCGTTATCTACAAGGCGATCCAGTACCTCTCGCCTAGTCCTACCCCACGGCCGATCTGGACTTTTACCCCCTCACCGACACCAACTAACACGCCAACCAACACACCGACAATCACCAACACGCCGACCAACACGCCGACCACTACACCAACTCCCGACCCATGTGCGCTTCGTATCCTGGTGATAGCTGCCGACAATCATAATGAGCCAACTGTGCTGGAGAATGCCCTGCGCGGCCAATCGGGTGTCACACAGGTTGACTACTTCGATGCCACCAGCGCTACCCCCAGCGGCACCCAACTGCAATCCTATAATGAGGTAGTTACCTACTCCAACTATGGTGGTTACGCCGACCCCAGCACACTGGGTAGCGTCCTCGCCAGCTTCGAGGATGGAGGAGGCACGGTGGTGATGCTCGACTATGCTTTCTACCAGAGCGGGAACAACTACCTGGGCGGTAGCTGGCAGACACCTACCGATCACAACCCCTTCGTCAACAATGCTTCGCTCAACTGGACGGCGAACTCCAGGAGCATGGGCGGCTATGACCGCACTAGCCCCTACATGGTGGGGGTCAGTACGCTCACCGCCAACCATCGCGCCAACCTCCAGGTGGCAGCAGGCGCGACCGTGGTTGCCAACTGGAGCGACGGGTTGCCGCTCGTTGCGGTCAAGGGCCATACTGTCGCCCTCAACGGCTACTTCGGCCCGGCTGACCAGGCGCTCTTCGGAGGCGACTACGCCAGGGTGATCGTCAATGCCGGACAACCAGGGCTTACCTCCTGCCCAACCTCGACCGCTACCCCCACCAGCACGCCGGGAACTTCCTTGCGTATCCTCCTGGCAACCGCTGACCATGTGGGTGAGCCGACCACTCTCCACCAGAGCCTTATTAGCGCGGCGGGTAGCGGTGGCACTGTAGACTACGTTGACCTGAACTACTCCACACCCCCGGCTTCCTATCTCAAGGGCTACGATGAAATCGTCACCTATGCTCACTACGGTCTACCCAATGCCGCTGCCTGGGGCGATGCCCTGGCGGCGTACTATCAGGCAAGGCCGACCGGTGAGGTCGTAGTCCTCAACTATACGTTCAGTAGTAGTTGGGGCAATACTATCGGCGGTGCGTGGCAAACCGGCAGCTACAGCCCCTTTAGCCTGGTCGACTCTTCGATAACCAGTAACGCGCACCTGGGTGGTGGCATGAACAGCCCCTACCTCGCTGGCGTGGGAATCCTGGTGGCAACATACCGCGCCGCGATTCCAGTGGCCAGCGGTGCCAGCCTGGAGGCGAGTTGGAGCGATGGGTTGCCGCTGGTGGCAGTGAAGGGTCGCAGCCTGGGTATAAACGCCTACCTCGGCGAAGACTTCGGTGGCGGCACATGGAGCGGTGACTACGCTCACCTCATCGTTAACGCTGCTCACCAAAGTAACCCGATTTACCCCACCCCGACTGCGACTGCAACCCCCACCCCCAGTTGTCAGCTGCGTATCCTGCTGGTTACATCGGACCAGGCTGCGCCAAGCCAGCTGCAGCAGGCGTTGACAGCGCGCTCCGAAGTCGCGCTCGTAGACTATGCCGATGCTAGCTACGGCAGCCCCAGCCTTAGCTACCTGAAGGGTTACGATGAAGTTGTTACTTTCTCCAACTATGATGGCTACCTGTACCCTGAACTACTGGGCAGCAATCTGGCTGACTTCGATGACAGCGGTGGGGTGGTCGCATCACTCGATTATGCCCACTATGGGGCGGCTAACAACTACCTGGGCGGCAGGTGGCAGACGGGAGGCTATAACCCATTTAATCTCAGTGCTTCCCTCAACTGGACAAACAGTGAGGTTACCCTGGGGCAGTACAATGCCAATAGCCCTTACATGGCAGGGGTACAAAGCCTGGGTGCCAATCACCGCGCTAATCTAACCAGAGCCTACGGCACGCAGTTGGTGGCAAGTTGGAGCGATGGATTGCCGCTACTCACCGCCAAAGGGAGGTCCATCGGCATCAATGCCTACCTTAGCAGCCTGGACGGCGCCTCCTGGAGTGGTGATTTCGCCAGGCTGCTGGTCAACGCCGGGCAGGCGTGGAAGGTCGGTTGTGCTACGCCGACTCCCACTTCCACCACAGTCGCCACACCTGTATCTTACGGGATTAGCGGGTACGTTATGGATAGCGCAAACAACCTGCTTAGTGGGCAGCAGGAAGCGCTCTATACGCTGCTCACCTCTGGCAGCGATTATATCCTGGGCAGCCAGCTGGCTACGGTAACCAGCAACAGCGCTGGTTTTTGGAAGCTGAGGGGCAGCCTGAGTACCTTGCCCACCAACTTCGCTGGTTTCGCAGTGGTACAATCACCCTCGACCGGTTACACCGCTTCGAGCGCTAGCAGCGCTGACCTCTACTCGGTACTGGCCTCAGCAAGTAGAGTGGATTGGCACCAGGGGCTATATAGTTCGGTGGGGCTGACCACCTTCTATCTGAGCTCCTCTGGCGGGATGATGGGTGGAAACAATAAAGGGGTGCCAACTGCCATTGCGACAATGGCTCCTGCTGGGCAGATTGTGGTTGCAACGCCGACGGGGGCCACTGCTTCCCGCACGGTAACTTCAGTTCCGAGCGCAACGCAGATTGTAGTCGTCACAACGTCGCCGCAGGTTACCCCTGGCAACACAATGTCGCCGCTGCCCAGCGGGACCATGCCAGCTGTGACTCCGAGCGTAGTTCAAGTTACACCCACCAGCACCCTAACCCTGATGCCTCCAGCAAGTGTAACTGCCACTGCGTCGGAGACCATGCCCCCTGCTACCCCATCTGACACGCCGCTACCAACTGCTACTCCAAGTAGCGCAACCATGACAGCGTTGCCCACCAATACCATACTGCCAACCCTGACCACGCCGACACCGCAGCCAACCACGCCAGTGGCGCTGACCCCCACTCCGACCGCTGGCACCCGCACCTACCCGACGGCCACCGATCAGGTTGGCACCCCAACACCAACCGGCACGGTTGGCATGGAGAATGCGGCGACCACAGCCACCGAGCATGGGTTCAGTGATGTACCGTTGGATAATCCTTTCTATCCTGACATTGCCTACCTGGCGACGCGGGGGATAATCGGCGGCGTACCCAATGGCGATGGCAGCTTCCGCTTTGCGCCTTATCAGGCAGTAACTCGTGGCGAACTCACCAAGGTAATCGTCCTGGCGTTCTCTATCCCGGACTACACCCCGACCACGCCCAGCTTCCAGGATGTGCCATCTGCTTATCTATTCTATCCCTACATTGAGGCAATGGCGCAGGCTCGTATCGTGCATGGCGTTGCTTGTGGCGGAGGCCTGACGTGCTTTGAGCCGGAGCGTGCGGTCACCCGGGCCGAGGCAGCGGTGATGCTCCAGGCGGTAGCTGGATACCCTGTCTATACTCCTTCACAGCCTGGCTTTCAGGACGTGCCATCTGGTTACTTCGCTTACAAAGCGATTGAGACCCTTCAGCACCTCAGTATCATCAGCGGCGCACCGTGCCAGAGTGGGATTGGCACCTGCTTCTCGCCCGGTATTGCCATGCAACGTGACGAAGTTGCCAAGGTCGTATATCTGGTGCGCGACCCAGTCAATCCATAACATTCGAGGCTAGGTGTATGCAATTGCCTTACTTATGAGGCAGGATAAACTTTACCGAGGGTGGTAAGTAGAGATCAAGATTGAGGACGGTAAGCAGCTAAATGCGCCGCTGAGTACGCCATACTCCTATGCTACAGGTTACCCGATCACCGATGCCTGCTGGGCTAGTATAAAGATAAATGGGGTTCCCAACGTGGCAGTGCTGATCCAGGCTTATCAGCGGAGAATACTCACCTATGTGCCAGATGCCCTTGCCAGCTTTAAGGTACAGATGGGCAATGTCGGGCAGCACTACTATACGTGGCGCTATAACAACACCTCGCCACCGGCAGTGCCATCGATGTCTGGGCACACCTGCTTTAGCCCATCCCCAGTACGCGGCTTTGGCAAGCTCTGGCGCGAGAACCTGAGCGTGGAACAACAACTAGATTGCCCCTATGATAGGGAAATCCCCCTGAACTTTGGGCAACAGTCTTTTGAGCATGGGCAGATGATCGACCTGATGGCTACTAGCGACAACTGGCCGAATGAGACAATCGAGGTGCTATTTGATGATGGCACCATGTCACGGTTCAACGAGGACGACGTTATTGGTGGCAGCGAATCGCCAGATCGGCCACCCGCAGGGCTATATTCCCCAGAAGGCAGCTTCGCCAAGATCTTGGGCAACGCAGTGAATGGCGTGGGTGAGCGGCTGGGTTGGGCTACCGGACCCGAGACGACGGCCTCAATTGATGGGCCGGGGGTAGCGGTGCAATCCAGATATTCATCAAAGGGTTCATGGTCTACGCTGGCCCTGCTCTAAGGAAGATTTACGTTCTATACGGTGGAGACCAGGGTCCGGGATTGAATGGCTACAAGGATCCCACCCGCTGGTCAGTCTATGATGATACACCATAGATGTTGGCGGCAGGCATCGCGACCAGGATCATCATGGTCAACCTTCACCAGGTCAAATATGATGCCAAATTAAGGTGTCGCGTTCATCTTTGGTGCGCTGCTGCTGCCGAAATCCATTGCGCTTTGGGTGGTAACTAACCCGATACGTACTCATTGGTAGCGCCACTCTTAACTCTTGGAGCGGGGTAGAAGTGGCGTTTAACTGGCGTACCGTTCTTATCTTTCGTCCTCTCTGAACTACCGATGCAGATGAAGCTGTCAGCCGCTACTTTCCCGAAGCGACAAGGGCGGAGTAGGGAGGGTTCCAGTGAGGTGCTACGTTCTACCCTGAACTGGTTTCCTTACTGTGCCAATTTTAGTCGCCAAAGGAGAGAGCAGTTAATGCAAATTCATAACTTCCTACGTAAGGGAGCAGTCGCGGTCGTTATCGCATTCCTACTGATCACGACTGCGCTGCTGTCCTCTCCATCTCAAGCGGCACCCGCCGTCCCGACTCTCGGCCATTCAGAAGGTTCAAGTCGAACCGCCCCGCCACCACCGAGGGCGATAAATCGGCCCACTAGCGGTTCGCTGCCCAATGCCCCCTTGACCAGCAGCCTCCAGATGCTCATTCCCAACTATATGAACAATACCATTCAAGGTTATGATGCAGATACCGGCGCACACGTCAGTATCTGGGCCAGCGGCAATGGGCTATACGGTCCGCTAGACGCGATCTATGGCCCCGATGGTAACATTTATGCTAGCTGCCACAACGGTGGCGATGTGCTTCGCTACACCAATGGGGGTATCTTCCTCGGCGCTTTCGTTAGACCAGGGGATGGTAATTTGAATGGGCCATTCGGCATGGCCTTCGGCCCCGACGGCAATTTCTATGTTACCAGTCAGAACAGTAATCAGGTGATGCGCTTTAATGGGCAAACCGGCGCATTTATTGATGTTTTCGTTACCGCTGGGTCTGGCGGGCTGAACTACCCGACCGATCTGCATTTTGGGCCGGACAACAACCTCTACGTCACCAGCCAGGACAGCAATCAGGTACTTCAATGGTCAGACCGGGCAGTTCATTGATGCCTTCGTTGTCGCCGGGTCCGGTGGGTTGAGCCACCCGGCGGGTTTCTTCTTCGCTGCTGATGGCAAGCTCTACGTTACCAGCTACAATACCGATCAGGTGCTACGCTATGATGCGCACAGCGGTCAGTTCATTGATGTTTTCGTCACAGGTGGTTTGGGCGGGCTAGACGGACCCGATGGTGCCACTTTCGGCCCTGATGGCAATCTCTACGTTACCAGCGCCGACAACAACGATGTGCTGCGTTACAACGGCCAGACAGGTCAGTTCATTGACGTTTTCGTACCCCAGGATGGCTATTTGAGCTATCCCGGTGTGCCACTTTTCCAGTTGGCAGGCACACTCGCCGGTACGGTGCGCGATGCCAATACCGGCCAACCCCTGGTGGGTGCCAGCATTATTACCACTGGCACTACCCAGCTAACCGCCAACACGGACTCAACTGGTGCCTACACACTTACAAGCGCGCTCATTGGTAGCTATACGGTTACCGCCAGCCTCGCTGGTTACATCCCCATGAGCGCTACTGTTATCGTCAGCGCCGGAAACCTTACCGTACAGGATTTCTCCCTGGTATCCACCTCTGCTAGCACACCTACGCCTTCCACCACGCCAATCGGCACACCAACCGAAAGCTCTACTGGCACTCCGGCTTCAACCGACACTGCCATACCGATGGCAACCTCTACCAGCACGCCAATAAATCCAGCCACTAACACGCCTGGTCTACCTACCAGCACCCCGACTGAGCAGCCAACACCATCGCCGACCGATTGCCCCAACCCGTTCGTGGATATCCAGGACAATACCTTCTATGGGGCAATCCACGCACTCTCCTGTCGCCGGGTGGTCCGTGGCCTCGATGCCAGCCACTACGGGCCGAGCGCCACTTCGACCAGGGGGCAGTTCGCCAGGGTGGTGGTGAAGGGTTTTGGCCTACCGATTACCACGCCAAGCGGAGGGGGGCAATCGTTCACTGATGTACCGCCCGGCTACTTCGCCTACAACTATGTGGAGACCGGATATGCCGCAGGCATCCTGAGCGGATATGATCAGAATAGCTGCCAAGCGGTGGGTGCGAACTACCCCTGCTATCTGCCTAACCGGGCGATTACCAGGGCAGAATTGACCAAACTGGTGGTGAAGACGGCAGGCTACCCCCGCATCACCCCGACCACTGGAGCGACGTTCGTGGACGTGACGAGCACTTACTTTGCCTACATCTATATCGAGACTGCCTACGCGCACGGCATCATTAACGGTGTAGACAGTACCCACTTCGCACCCGGCAGGAGTATCCGCCGCGACGAGATGGCCCAGATTGTGTTCAAGGGTATGACAACGCCTTAGCTGGCAACCAGGCCCACCCAAACTCAAACCTCAAGCCCGCTGGCTTTATGTCAGGCGGGCTTTGTTTATGCCCGCGCTCCATGCCCACCACGAGCAGTACCCATAGAAAGAATCAGAGCAGGCCGCCAGAATAGGCGGCTTTTTTTTATTTTGCCCCCGCAACCCAGGGTTGTGGCAAGGCCAGTAGTGTGAGCGAAGAAAGGAGCAGCAGGATGGGCAAGGTGATCGCAACCACCAGCAACCCGCTGCCCCGCCGCGAAATAGCGGCAGCGCTGCAGGAAAAGATCCTCCAACGCCAGGGTTGGCGATGCGCCTATTGCCAGGCCGACCTGCACATCAGCGGCTATCATATTGATCATAAAAAGCCTCTATGTCGCGGCGGCACCCACCACCCCAACAACCTGTGCGCCGCGTGCAAGTCGTGCAATGAACGCAAAGGCGGGCGGATGAGCGCGAGGGAGTACCGCGAGTGGCTAGAGGAGTGCCAGAACGCGCCCGCAGGCACCTGGAGTTGCCGCAACCCCGGCCATGCTAAGTATAGCGGCACCTCGCGCTGGGTGCCGACCACCGAGTTCAACCAGGGCGATAGCTGGTGCCGCGCGTGCCGCCACCGCTACATGGCAGCGAGGTGGCGGCGGGTGGGGGCGCAGATCAACGCGATGAAGCGCGAACGCTATCTTCTGGACGGCGACTACCGTGAACAGGAGAAGGAGCGCTCCCGCGAGAGTCATCAGCGCAACGCGGACAAGATCAACCAGGCAAGGCAGAAGCGCTACCACGACCCGGAAGACAGCAGCTACCGCGACAAGGCGGTGGCGCGTGCCCACAGGCAGGTCGAACGGCGGAGAGCAGGGGCAGCAAGCATAAGATACATACCCCGCTAACTACTTGTAGCCTGCACTATGATTTAGAAACCAGCGAACAGCCATGTGCGAAAGAGAGCCGAGCAACAAGCCAATCAGGATCGGAAGATTGCTTAATTCGAGTCTGACCCCAATTTTCCTGACCCCAGTTATTTCATTATAGTGCGCCGAGTGCCTTGTCGGCTGCCCGGAGTGTGCCGCCACTCGATATCCCAGCCAGCGTCGCGAGCGCTGCGACGAGTGCGCGCGGGTTGTTTTCTGGATCTCGCTCTTCGCGGAGAAGCGGGCGTAGATCGAGTGTGCCGGAAACTGACCCGTTGTCGCTAGGGCCTCCCGACGTGTTCGGCCGAACACCGTCGTCATCTTGACCCATCGCTATTCCGATGAGGTCAGCAGGATCGCCAGGATTCCGTGAGCTGAACGGAGATGCCGGATTACCCCCAAGAAAAGAGTCCTCGCCGGACAGCCATTGTGTAAATGCGCCATCGCCGTGACCCATAGCGTTCGGGCGTGGACTAGGGTCTGTGCCAACATCGGCCGGAAGTTCCCCTCCGCCACCTTC
>JBBRMT010000020.1:0-33452 GCA_038230695.1 Chloroflexia bacterium | reverse complement strand
TAGCGGGTTGGAGGCGGCGGGTCTGACCCCGCTGCGCCCACAAGGCACCTTCTTCGTGATGGCCGACACCTCCGCCTACGGTTGCGCCGACGATGTGGAGTTCGCCCGCTACCTCACCGCCGAAGTGGGGGTGGCCTGCATCCCGCCCTCGGCCTTCTACGTCGAGGCGCAGAAGCATGAGGCCAAGTACCTTGCTCGCTTCTGCTTCGCTAAAACCGACGCGACTTTGGATGCAGCGGCGGCGCGATTGCACGCCGAGGGGCAGCGACGCGGGTTGAAGATTGCCCATCCATAGATCAGATCTAGCCATGCCCCTATTTACATTTTACTTGCCGTTGTGATATAATGTTTATTGCAATGGCAAGGTACATTCCTATTACAGTTTGTATATCCAGGCCATCGCCAACTTCCTACTTCTAAATAAAACGACCATAATTGGTATCCAGGAGGCCATCCGTGTCTGCCACACAGCCCAACCAAACCACTAGCCCCAACCCCGCTGAGGATGATGCGACTATACGTGATGAGAACGCGCGTCTACGCGAGGAAAATAAAAGCATCAACCAGGAGCTACGCGATCTTGAGAACAAATACAGTCGCGTGCTAATCGAAGGCTCACGCAAGGAGCAGGATGCCCGCCCCATGCAACTGTTGCGTAACGCGCAGGATGGGGTCTACTTCAGCAACGCCAGCGGTGAGGTTGTCTTCATCAATCCATATCTGGGTACGATCCTGGGTTTGGGCGAGGATGAGAAGAAAATCATCGGTAGGCGCTTGCCCGACCATGTATGGGAGGACAGATCCGACCGCGACGGCATTGACAACGATCTGGCGAACTATGGGCAAATCAAGGATCGCCTGGTAATTTTGCGTAATGTGCGTAATGGAGAGCGGGTATATGTATCGCTATCTAGCGTGGCGGTGCGTGATCCGTTCGGCAAGATGGTAGGGGCGCAACACGTACTTTGCAACATCTCCAGTAAGATGCGGATCACTGAGGAGTTGCGGGTGCGTACCCAGTTCCTTGCGGTGCTTACCAACCTGATATCGCCGCGTGAAGACAACCCCGACATTAACAAGCTGATGACCGAGAGCCTGACTATGCTGCTCGAGGCCTTTGCCAGCCCGGCCCAGGGCGCAATTTACTTGAAGGGCGAGAACAATGGTGAGCCGTTGCAGACGGCGCTGCTTGGCTACCAGCTAGAGGGTGAACCTGATGCCGTCGGTTTGCGCGAGGCGGCGGAAAAGGTGTTCGCCACAGGCGAGGGGATTACCCAACCCCAGGGGCGCAGCGATAATAGCCTACCTCTGCTGGCCGTGCCACTACTTGCCGAGCATGAGGTAGTTGGCGCGTTGGTAATCAAGGCAGCCACCAAACGCAGTTACAGCGACACGGAACGCGAGATGCTCAATCTGATTGCGCTTGGCATTGGTTGGACGGTGCGGTACATCCAGCTACGCGGCAACCTGGCGGCATTATCCCGTGCGCATACCGTGAATGACCCGCAAGCGCAACAAAAAGGCTATCTCAATTAGCGAGATAGCCTTTTGTTACTACAGATAATTTTACGAAGAATGGTTGGCCCGAACAGTAAACGGTGTGGCGGGGTCGCGCTGGGTCGTGGGTAGGTCGAAGCGTAAGCGTAGCTGGGATGTAACGATGTTGTAGCGGAGTAGGTGCAGGAATGGAGCATGGTTGTAGCTTGATTGTATTTGGATTGTAGCTTTGATGTTGTGTCTTTGCTATTGACGTGGCTGAAGGCTTCGGGCCAACCATTGGTCTCTGTGTCGCGCCACATTTCGTGTGGCATGAACAAATTATATGCGATGAACCTTACCAAACACCTTACCGATCCGCATTATAGCATGGTACTTATGGTACATCCAGTCATAGCCAGATAGTATGGGTTATGCAAAACGGTAAGGTTTTGGTAAGGTGCGGAGGGCTGGGCGATGAGGCGAATTGGCACGGGCGAGATGGCGGCGCGGGCGCAAGCGCGTTTCGCACACGACTCGCGCTTTGATGAAACGCTAGCGATGGAGAAGGGCAACGGCCTGTTGCTCTACGAAATGGTTGCGCCCTACGAACAGCCCCAGCTTGGCTACTATGTCGAATGGGCGCGGATTGCCCCTCACGACGAGCGGCGCAGCGTCTACACCCTGAGCGTGAAGCGGGGTCGTCGTTGGGAGGCAACCGACTGGGAGGGGACGCTGGAGCAGTGTCTTGATGAGCTAAAACGTTACTTTCGTTAACTGGCAACAGCGGCGAGGGTTTGGTCGAGGCTAGTGAAGATGAAGTCGGGGCGGGCGATGCTGTCGTCAATGTGTTCCTGGCGGAAGTGCTGGGCGAGGGCGGCCCGCATCCCCAACTGCTGGGGGCCGCGCACATCTTCGAGCAGGCGGTCGCCAACAAACAGGCACTCGCCGGGGCGCACAGCCAGCTTGCGACAGATCGCCTGATAAATGGCGGGGTCGGGCTTGCGCCAGCCCACCTCGCAGGAGAACACCGTCTGGTCGAAGTATTCGAGCAGGCCCATGCGGTAGAGGTTGGCGCGGGCGGCTTCAGGCAGGCCGAAGTAGTTGGAGCATAGCCCCGTGCGGATGCCCATTTCACGCAGCCCCCGCAGCGTGTCCACCGCGCCCGCCGCCAGTTGGGGGCGGTAGATGGCCTGCTCCTCGGCGGCGATCAGGAAGCGCACCAGCCCGTCGCTGGGCTGAAAGTCGGGGGCGAACTCAGCAATGGCGGCCCGAAACAGAGTCGGTGCGTCGCGTTCGCGCAGCCGCTCGTTGCCCACCACATAGGATTGGGCAAGCTCCTGCCCCACCCGTCCGCCCACATTGCGTAGCAGCGTGGCGCTCAAGCCAGCCACTTCTACCGCGAAGCGACTTGCCAATGCCGCTAGCACCCGCTCATACAGGGCATCATATTCCTGATCATCGGTGGGCCGCTTGAGTTGTACAAGCGTGTCGCCCAGGTCGAAGATCACCGCCACCAAGCCACTAGCTCTTGCCATACTTTCCCCCACCACACGGTACTTGCCAGCGTGCGCTGGCGGAGAGATTATAGCATATAGAATCACAGCGGGCAAAGCGGATGAGCAATGCTTTGACTAACCCGCGAACTGCCCTCCCAGTCCATGCGTTACGCCAAAGGCGACCAGAGCGACGAACAGGGCAACCCCACCGCCCAGCATCAGGGCAAGGAAAAGCCAATCGGCGCGGCGCATGGTGGTGGGGTGACGAAAGGTGCGCGTCGGGTAGGCGGCGAATGCCTTGCTATCCATCGCCAACGCCACCCGCCCGGCGCGACGCACTGCCCCCGCCAGTAGGGGGATAGCATCGCGGAGCAGGCCGCGCAAGCCGCCGCGCTGCCCGCGAATCCGCGCTGCCGCCCTGATGCTGCGATATTCGCCCAGCAGCAGCGGCACGAAGCGATAACCAACCAGCGTGGCATAGGCCAACCGATAGTTGACCTTGCCTTGCAGCACCAGG
The DNA here is from genome assembly GCA_038230695.1 of Chloroflexia bacterium. Lineage (GTDB taxonomy): Bacteria > Chloroflexota > Chloroflexia > QHBQ01 > QHBQ01 > QHBQ01. Next base: position 29,960 of record JBBRMT010000020.1, on the reverse strand, counting down.
CTAACCACCAGCGTGGTCGGCTCGGTGGTGCCAATCACCAGCAGCGAACTGGCGGCCAGAAACATCACCCGCAAGCCGATTGCCAGCCCTACTCCCACCCCCTCCCGCGAGACGATCAGGCTGCCGATACGAAACAGCTCTGTTTCACTAGCCAGGGTGCGGTGGAACAACGCGCTGCTAATGAACAGGCCGCCTGCCACCGCCACGAACGGCAACAGGCTGCCAATAATCCAGCGCAGGGGCAGCCCGCCCGCCAACCGCAACAGGGCGATCAGCAACACGAGGAAGATGAGCGGGGTCGCCACGTCATACGCAAAGGTGACGAGGATGACCAACGCCACGGTGACAATCAGTTTGACCACCGGGTTGATGCGGTGCAGCAGCGATTCGGTGGGGTAGTAGGTGAGCAGCTTCATGACAACAAATCCACATACTCTTGCTGCGAAATCAAAGACGGGAAGGCGGGACAGCGTTCGCGTACCCTCTGGCCGAGGGTATAGAGGGTGGGCGGTAGCAAGCTGGCCGCCTGCATCAGCGGCGCATCGGCGAACAGCTGCGCTGGCCTGCCCACGAAGGCGACTTGCCCCGCCTGCATCACCATTACACGGTTGGCGTACTCGGCAACCAGGCGCAGGTCGTGGGTAATCATGAGGATAGTGATGCCACTAAGGTTCAAGGCTGCCAGCCGCTGCATCAGCGCGGCGGCGCTGGCCTCGTCCTGGCCGAAGGTTGGCTCGTCGAGGATGAGGACTTGCTGACCGACTACCAGCATGGTCGCCACGCTGAGGCGGCGCTTCTGCCCCTGGCTGAGACTAAAGGGGTTGCGCTCACCCAGCCCTTGCAAGCCAAACTCGGTCAATGCCGCCTCTACTCGCCGCTGTACCTCGCCCTCGTCCAGCTTGAGCGCCCGCAAACCGAAGGCGAGTTCGTCGTAGACGCGGCGGGCCACAAACTGATGCTCCGGGTTCTGGAACACGTAGCCGATCAGTTTAGCCACCTCTGATCCCTTCAGCGCGGCAACATCGCGGTCCAGCACCCTAACGCTGCCGCGTGGCGGCTTGATCAGCCCAACCAGGTGCGCCGCCAGGGTACTCTTGCCGCTGCCGTTCGGCCCCACGATGGCGAAGAACTCGCCCGCACCCACCTCCAGACTGACCTCGCGCAACGCCTGTACCCTCTCGCGGCCTGGGTAGCAATAGCTCAAGTTGCTTGTGCTGAGCGCTGAGCGCTGAACGTTGATTGCTGAGCGCTGAGAGGATGCCTGCACCGTCGTTTGCTCGTCCGTAGGGGCGAACAACGGTTCGCCCTGGCCTACCCCCTCCCCTATAGCAGTAGGGGGTAGGCAAATGCCCTTTGCCTGCGCCAGTGCAACAAGCGGCGCGACTGCCTCGGCAATGGTTATGGCATAGCAGCCTGATGCGACTAGAGCGGGGATACGGCGAGCCAACTGCGTAACCTGGGGTAGCCAGATGCCATATTCTTCGAGCCGGGCGGCCACCGTTGGGTCGCCAAAGACGACGGCGGGCGTGGCGCAGATTTCGATTGCGCCGCCGGGGTTCATCACCGCAACCCTATCCACCAGGCCAATCAACTCGTCGAGCTTGTGTTCAATGATCAGGATGGTCGCGCCCGCCGCCCGCAACTCTCCACACAGGGCGAAGAAGCGGCTGGTGCTGGCGGGGTCGAGGTTAGCGGTCGGCTCGTCGAAGACCAGCAAAGCGGGGCGCAACGCCAGCATCGCGGCGAGGGCTAGACGCTGCTTGTTGCCGCCGCTGAGTTCGCTGTGTTCGCGCTGCTCCTGCCCCGCCAGGCCCACCGCCGCCAGCGCATCACTAACCCTTGCACCAATCTCGTCAGGTGGCAAGCGCAGGTTCTCCGGCCCGAACGCCACCTCGTCGCCCACCTTGAGCAGCGCCAGTTGCGACTCGGCATCCTGAAACACCAACCCCACCTTCTGGCAGAGGTCGGCAACCCGCACCTGCTGCGTGTCCAACCCATCCACCAGGATGCGCCCAGTCATCGCGCCGTCAATCTGCTGCGGGATCAGCCCATTGAGGCAGAGCGCCAGGGTACTCTTGCCCGCGCCGCTCGGCCCCAGCAGCAAGATCAGTTCGCCACGCTCGATGCTGAGGTTCACCCCGCGCAAAGTCGGCTCCGCCGCGCCATCGTAGCGGAAGGTCACGTCCTCTACGGCAGTGATGAGTTCGGAGTTTTGAGTTTTGAGTTTTGAGTTTTGAGTTACAGTGATAAGCTACCTCATTCTACCTTCTACCTTCTACCTTCTACCTTCTATCCTCTGCCTTCTATCCTCTGCCTTCTACCCTCTGCCTTCCGCCTTCTGCTCGCGCACGATGGCGAAGCGGTTGAGCACGCCGGTATTCTTCAGCGCATTGGCGAGCAGGATGCTGCCACCAACGCCGATGACCTCCACGCCGATCAGGTTGGCGATGAAGCTGATCGCGTTGTACTCCGGCGCGTAGCTGGCGTTCCACATCGGGTAGACGAACACGAAGCTGGCGATGGTAGAGACCAGGCCGGAGGTCAGCATGGTCAGCAGGTCGTAACGTCGCCAGTTAGTGGCGGCAAACGGCACCTCCGCGCCGATACCCTGGGTCAGACCGGCGATGGCTGCGCCCATGAACCCCCAGGGGCTGCCCAGCAGGAAGGAGAGGAAACCAGCCACTCCTTCACCCAGCAACGCTGCCCCTGGCTTGCGGATGATGTAAGGAATGAGGAATCCTGGTATGAACCACACCCCATCGAGCAGGCTGCTCCACGGCCCAAGCCCATCGGAGAATGCCTTCAGCGGCCCACTAGTCGCGGCGGACCAGAGGTTGAAGACCACCGCAAAGATAACTGCCAGCACCGCCATCGTCACCAGTTCGTTGGTGTTCCAGCCATCGAGCAGCCCGCCAGCCATTCGACTTAGCGCGAATAGCAGGGCGAGGACCAGCAACCAGAACCCGGTTGAGATGATCGCCTGGGGGATAGTTGCGCCGCTAGCGTCCATGTTCTGGCTGTCCCAGAAGCTGGGTATCCAGTTGTAGAGCGGGATCCAGGCGATGAACACCAGCAGCAGGGCGATGCCGAGCAGCGCCAGCTTGCGTCCATCGAAGGTTTGTGTATCTTGCTTTAGCATTGGTTTGTTCCTTTCTTTATGCAGACTCCCCTCCCAGGAGGGGTGGGGTTGTTTGCCTCAACAGTAGCAGCGTTCGGGTTAGGCGGCCCGCCGCAGAGTTACCCGGGGCTGGGGCGCAGCCCAATCCGTGCAATGCTGCTGATGCTTATTGTAACTAATGTTCATCCCCTCGCAGCTGCGGCATGACGATAGCATTGTTCACCAACCCAACATTAGTAACGCTGCACCGGGCAGGGCTGCGCCCCCAACCCCCGGTAATGCTGCGGCGCTATCGCTTCCGATGAGCATTAGTACGCCGCAAGATTCTCCCCCACCCAACCTCCCCCGCTGGGGGAGGGGTTTTGCTACGTAGTCCTCTAAGCATTAGTGCGTTGCACCATTCTCCCCCACCCAACCTCCCCCGCTGGGGGAGGGGTTTTGCTACTCATGCCGCAAGATTGCCAGCAATAGCCCGCTGCTGAAGCTGACCATCGCTGCATTAGCCAGCATTTCGTTGCTGATGCCGCGTGAGCGGTTCAGGTAGAGGGTTTCGTCGCGCAGCGGATAGCGCAGCCCGCTAGTGACAATGTTCGGCACGTCACCACCGAAGGGGATGAGCGAGACGGCATCGCCCACCGCGCCGTGAAGCGAGTTGTCCCGCCCCGGCCACAACATCCGCACCTCGGTAGCTTCATCCCAGATCGCTACATCGAGGTGGGCCAGTTGGGGTAGGGCGAGGACGGCAAGGTTCGCCAGAGTATGATCGAGCCGTCCGCCCAGCGCACCCAGGATGGTGAGGGCAGTTGCGCCCGCGTCCAGTGCAGCAAGTAGCGCCAGTTCAGTGTCGCTCTCCTGCTTTAGTTCGTGCTGGTAGCAGCGCATGGCGATGTTCTCTAGCTCCGCCCAGGCGCGAGTCTCTGCCGCCATGCTGTCGAGGTCGCCGATAATCTGGTCGGGGCGCAGGCCGAGGCGGCGGGCGTGATTACTGCCGCCGTTGGCGCAGACCAGATAATCTGCCCCACCACGCCCGCCCTCGTCCAACTTCAGACCTGCTAGCCGATGCAGCGGCAGGTTGAGTTCACCGCCCGCTATGACCAATGCTTTCATCACACGTCCACTCCACTAAGAGTCAGCCTATAGCTTGAACAACTAAGCCCCCAGCGGGGGTTTGGGGGAGGAATCTTGCCCCCTGCTAATGCTGAAGTAAACAGCATGGGCCTTACCAGCTTACCCGGGCAATAATGCGCTGCACCATTCTCCCCCAACCCCCGCTGGGGGCTTAGTTGATCAAAATCCCCAACCCCCGCTGGGAGGCTCAGTTGATCAAAATCCCCAATCCCCGCTGGGAGGCTCAGTTGTTCAAAATCCCCAACCCCCGCTGGGAGGCTCAGTTGATCCTTTGGGGAGGGGCAAAACAAAACCGCCGACTCCCATTGTAGGGGGCGGCGGTCGGAACGCTAGCGGATGGCGCTAGCATCTGGCTTCCCTACGCTGGCATTACCCAGGTCAGGTTCGAGGGGTGGGCGACATTGGTCGGGTCGCGCTCTCAGCCTGGCTCACCAGGCCCCCCCAGCTCTTATTGAGTTGTATACACGCTTGGAACAGGCGCACCTGCTCCGTACCTTGTATTATACATCCCGGCGGCTACAAACGCAAGTTGGATACAAAAATCATCGCCCCGTCGCTTGCGGCTACAGGGCGAGGATATTAATCTACTCAGCACTCAAACCTCAGCACTCAGCATTACGCTAACGGTGTGATCTGCGCGGTGTAGACGATCTGGGCCATCTCGTCGCGGCGGATGTTGGCATTGGGCAGGTAGAGGTTGCCGGGGTAGCCATGAACGATGCCCTTGTGATAGGCGGTCTCGATGCTCACGTAGAAGACGTTGCTGGGCGGCACATCGGTGAAGTCCTGCCCATTAGTCGGGGTATAGAACGGATAGTGAGCGGCGTTGACGACCAGCTTGGTAAGCTGCCCCCGAGTGATGGGGTTGTTGGGCAGGTAACAAGGATAGAGCTTGCCCGCAGCGGTGCAACTGGCCGCATCGAAGCCGCTAAGGATGCCAGCGTGGTAGCCGCTCTCGATGTACAGATAGGCGAAGTAGGTGGGCGGCACGTCAGTGAAGGTCTGCTGGCCGCTGGGAGTGCTATATGGTACGCCGAGGCCGAGGACCACCACTTTGGCGAACTGCCCACGGGTGGAGGTGCCTGCCGGGCCGTAATGGGTGGGGTCAATGCCGTTGACCACGCCCTCGCAGTTGAGCCGATGGATGGCGGTGTAGAAGATGTTACCATTGATGTCGGTGAACGGATTGGGGCAATCGGTTGGGGTGGCAGCCGGGGTAGTGGTTTCGGTGGGAGTAATTGCGGGTGTGCCAGTTACGGTAAGCACGGGCGTATCGGTCACAGCCGGGGTCAGGGTCAGGATCGGAGTGATAGTGAGGGTCGGCAGGATCGAGGTGGGGGTGGCAGTCGCGCTGGGTACAGGGGTGTTGGTCGCAGCGCCAGGCGTGGGAGTAGCGATAGCCCCGCTGGGTAGCGGCCAGGCGTATGCGCCGCGACTGCGGGTAAACAGCGCCAGCGTGGTCGCGCCCTGATCTATTTGCATATCCCAGATCATCACGTTGGGCAGGCCAGCATTAAAGCGATACCAGATTGGCGAGGCAGCGGTGATGTCGTTGGTGTAGTACAGACCCCAGTCGCTTCCCGCAAACACCTGCTGCGGATAGTTGGGGTTGGCAATAATCGAGTCCACCGGGATGTTGGGCAGGTTGCCGCTCTTGTTCACCCAGGTGAAGGAGGCGCAGTTGGTGGTGCAAGTTACCTGATAGACATGGCCGGGGGTGGAAGGAGTGTTCTCATCGAAGCCGCCGATAGCGGCGAAACCGACTAGGGGATTAGAGGCACTGGTAGCCACATCGAGGATGGGGCGGTTGGGCAGCACCGTGTTGCCGCCGGTAACGTCAACCCAGGTAGCGGTGTTGGCGGTTCCCTGGCCGAGGTTGAAGCCGTATTGCACGTTGCCGTCGTTGGTGCCGACGATGGCAGTGGTGGAGATGGTGACGGCGTAACTAAGCTGATTGATGAACGAGCGATCGGCAAGCGTCTGCTTGGTCAGGTTGGGGCTGTTAATATACCACGAACTTGAGCCAGCCACGCCGCCGGTAATCGTCTCCCACACGCGGTTGGAGCCTACAATCAGGTGGTCACAGGTGACTGGGCAGCCGTTCTTGAAGATCTCGAAAGGCGTAGTAAAGCTGCGCGTGTCGCTGGTCCAACCACCGCTAATGTCAACGTAGGTGCCAGTCGGCCCGCTCTGCGACAGATTGATGTGGCTGCTGTTGTTTTCCTGGTACCAGCGTTGGCCGAGCGTGGGTTCGATGCGGGCGTAGAAGCCGTCGCCGCCGACCTCAAGCTGCCACAGCGCAGGGCCGGGGTTGCCCGACCACTGGTAGACCGACGAGCCGTTATCCTGAGCGCCGGCGTTGGCTCCGGGGTTTGCCGATGTGGCGAAGTGGCCGGTGATGTCGCCAGAGTAGAACTCGATGGTGTTCAGGGTGTCGTTAAGTTGATTGTAACTCACGCCACTGTCGCTGCTAACGTAGATGCCGCCATCGCTGCCCGCTAGCAGGGTAGTAGATGAGCCGGGGACGTAGAACAGGGCGTGCTCGTCAACGTGCTGGGTGGTGCCGCCGCCATAGCCGCAAGTCTCATCGGTCAGGGTGGTGCCGCCATCGGTGGACTTCCAGATATCGTAGGTATCCATCAGCAGCGTATTGGGGTTGTTGGGGTCAACCGCAACGCCCTGATCGTACCAGTTCTGAGGGTAATCGCCACCACAACCACCCAGAGCAGAGGCGGTGGAACGCTCCTGCCAAGTCGTGCCGCCGTCGGTGGTGCGCCAGAGACCAAGCTGCCCGTGAGTGGAAATGCTTCCCACCTGAGCGTAGATGTAGTTGGCATTGCTGGGGGCAATGGCAATGTCAATGCGGCCCAGGGTATCACCGCCCAGGTGGCCGGGGGTGCCGCTGCCGGTGCCAGCGGGCCAGCCGTTGCCGGAGGTGGTGGACAACGTCCAGGAGGCGGGGCAGCCGCTGACGGGGACAGTGGTCTTGTAGATGCCGTTCGCGCCATTCTCGGCCAGGTCGTATTGCACAGTGGTGCTAAATCCGCGAGTGCCGACAGCGGCGTAGAGGTCGGTGCTGCTGCCATTATCGTGAACGATCAGGCCAGTAATATCTTGGCGCTGAGTGGGGAAGGCATCGGGCAGGCAGGGGCTACTCCAGGTAGCGCCCTGATCGTAGGAGAAGTACACGCCAGTCTTGGTGCCAGCGATAAGGTTGTTGCTGTTGCGCGGGTCAACCTTCACCTTGCCGATCGCCTGATACTGGGGGAACTGGCCGACCGGCTGGGGATAGGGTGGAGTAAAGACGCTAGCGCCGACGAGGCTCCAGGTTGCGCCCTGATCGGTACTCTTGAGCAGGCCGCTGCTGCCCATGGCAAATGAGCCATAGTTCAAGTCGCCAGTGCCAGCGTAGACGTTGTTGTGGTTGCTGGGGACAATTGTCACGGCATCCACCCCGGAGCTACTCAGCAGTGGGCTGTCGGTGACTGGTACCCAGGTGGTGCTGGTGGTGCAGCAATTGGTCGTCTTCCAGATACCGCCGCCGACCGAGGCAAGGTAGGCAACATTGGGTGTGGTTGGGTCAATGGTAACATCATTGACGCGACCCGAAACGTGGCCGTAGTTGTAGCAACTCTGGCAACCATCGGTCTGCTCCGGCGCTGGGCCGAGCGCAGGGACAGCGTTGGGGTCGAGGCTGAGCGGCGAGTTGCTGTTGTCATGGTTGTAGGTTACGCGACCAGCGGGGACAGCAGAGGCGATCTGGCTATCCTGCACAGCGGCCTGCGCTACCCAGGCATGGGTGAACTGCCCAGTCGGGTAGGTCAGGCGGGTATTCCAGTAATCCTCAGCAGCAAGCAGGTTTTTGCTTTCGCTGCCAGGATTCTCGCCCGGCTGAACGGAATCCAACGGCTTAGAGATGCCGACCAATGACAGGGGCTTGTCTTTACTGGTGAGGCCACGCGGGGGGGTGGTAATGCTGCTGTAGAAACTGAAACCGCCGATTACCAGCAATATACCGATTACGGCGACTACTAGCCAGCGGGCGGAGCGACTGCTTACCTTACTCATCTATCTTCCTTCCTTACTGTTTAGCTGAACGAAGGGGCCACTTGCCGAACGGTTGATGGGGGTCTATCATCGTGCGCGGGGGTACGATGGGGATAGCTGGGATTATAGCACAATGCTGCGGCTAAAGCAAAATTGTGAGGTATATATCTATGCCTCGCATTGCTAAAACCGCAGCACCAGAAAGTTACTTTAACCTATCTACAGCCTGCCGATGAACCGTTCCACCCGTCGCAGCGCCTCGGCAATGTTCTCCATACTTGCGGCGTAAGCGGCCCGCACGTAGCCGCTGCCGCTCGGCCCGAAGGCGCTGCCTGGCACCATCGCCACCTTTTCCTCCATTATTAGCCGTTCGCTGAACTCGGCATCGCTCAGGCCGGTGGCCTTGATGCTGGGGAAGGCGTAGAACGCGCCACGCGGCTCGAAGCAAGCCAGACCAATGCGGTTGAAGCCATCCACGATGAAGCGGCGGCGTTTGTCGTACTCCGCCAGCATCATTTGCAACGCCTTTTCGCTCTCCGGGTTGGCTAGCGCCTCGACCGCCGCCCACTGCGCGGGGGTGGGTGCGCTCATAATCGCATACTGGTGGACCTTACGCATCGCCGCCAGGATCTCGGCGGGGGCTGCCGCATAGCCGATGCGCCAGCCGGTCATCGCGTAGCTCTTGCTGAAGCCGCCCAGCAGCACGGTGCGCTGCTTCAGCCCCGGCAATGCGGCCACGCAGGTGTGCTCCACGCCGTAAACGAGCCGATCGTAGATCTCGTCGGAGTAGATAAGCAAATCGTGGCCTTCGGCTAGCTTGCCGATCTCGGCCAATCCCTCACGGCTCATCACCGCGCCGGTGGGGTTGTTAGGGTAGCCCAGCAGGATGCCCTTGGTGCGCGAGGTGATCGCAGCTTCGATCTCCGCCGCTGTCACCTCGAAGTTATTCTCCACATGGGTGGCGACACTGACCGGCGTGCCACCGGCGAACACCACTGACGGCGCGTAGGCCACAAAGCAGGGTTCGGGGATAATCACCTCGTCGCCAGGGTCAATTGTGGCGATCATCGCCACCTGTAGCGCCTCGCTTACCCCCACAGTAATCAATATTTCGTCGGGGTCATACTCCACGCTGTAGAGCTTACGCAACTGGGCGACCAGCAACTCACGCAACTCGATCAGGCCGCTATTCGAGGTATAGGCGGTCTTGCCTTCTTGCAGAGAGCGGATGCCCGCTTGCAGGATGTTGGATGGGGTGACGAAATCGGGTTCGCCGATACCCAGGGTAATGACATCGCGCATCGTAGCAGCAATGTCGAAGAAGCGACGGATGCCGCTGGGCGGCACGCTCCGCACCTTCTCAGATAGATACTCACGGCGGGTGGCAACAGCCATTGGTGCCTCCTATTTGTAGAATGTAGTATGTAGAATGAAGATTAAGATACTCGGAGAATGTCTGATAAGGGCAAACAACGCTTCGCCTCTACGCACAAGGGAATAGCTTCTCAGGCACTTTCTCAGCACTCAGCACTCAGCACTGGCTACAAACACGCGCCGAGCGGTACGCGCCACTCTTTGCTGTTCTTCTCTTTGTAGCCGACCAGCTTGTGCTGGCGCAGCAGCAGGTGAATCTCGCGCGACTTGTAGCCGAGCATCCGCGCCGCCTGGCTGGCGCTGAGGTAGACTTTGTCGAGGTCTATATCCTGCTCGTCGCGGTAGGCGGCCAGCGTCTCCTCCACCACCTTGAAGCGCTCCGAGGAGTTGCTGATCGCCAGAGGGTCGCGCACGGCCAGCGCCTCGCCCCGTTCCTGATCAACCCGATAGCGGATTACCCCGACCTTGACTACGCTCATAACCAGTTCCCTTTCCGCCCATCAGCGGCATAATTCCTGCTTTCGCTGCTTGGGTATGCGTTGTTGCGGTGTGCTTAATATTATGGCTTTTGCGCCGCAAAGTCAAGGTAGGTTGGCTAGATGTAGACATACACGCTTACACCAATAGCAGAACCGGCCAATGGCGGTTGGCCCATATGAATTATGGTTCAGTTTTGCTGGACAACGATCTGAGTTTGTGATAAACTGAAGTGGGAGTGGTTGAGGGAGAGTCAACTGTTGCGTTGCGAAAATTGCCTGAGTGATAATCCGATCACAGCTACGTTCTGTAGCGAGTGTGGCACCCGTCTGATCGCGCCTGCCGAAGATGAACGGCGGTTGGTAAGCGTGCTGATCGCCGATATCGCCGACTTTTCCGCCCTTACCGAGCAGCTTGAGCTTGACCAGGTTACCCGCCTGGTCAACGAACTGTTCGCCGAACTGGGCGAAGAAGTGCAAACCCTTGACGGCACGATTGACAAGTACCTCGGTGACGCGATGATGGTGCTGTTTGGCGCACCTCACGCCCATGAGGATGATGCGGCGAGGGCGCTACGTTGCGCCCTTGCAATGTTGGAGCGAGTTGCCAGCTTCAGCGCAGCGCATGGTGATGAACTGCCTGCGCCGCTAGCCTTGCACATCAGCGTCAACAGCGGGCTGGTGGTCGCGGGCAAAATCGGGGCAGGCAAGCAGGAGCTAGGCTACAGTGTGCTGGGCGAGGCGGCCACCCTGGCCGCACAGTTGGAACGCATGGCGGGGCGCAACGAGATCCTGGTGGGCGAGACTACCTATCAACTTACTCGTCCGCTGTTCGACTGGACCGCGATGGGAACGATGCCGATTCGCGGGCGAAGTAGTGAGCAGCCAGTTTATAAGCTGCTGGGTGTATATCAGGCGGGTGGTAGCGGGCGTGGCCTTCCTGGACGGTATAGCCCGCTGGTAGGGCGCAACGCCGAGCTTACCATCCTGGTGGATACTATCGAACGAGTATCTGATGGGCGGGGCGGCATTGTCGCGCTATTTGGCGAGGTAGGTCTGGGCAAGAGCAGGCTACTTAGCGAGGCGTTTACTAAGGTGCAGCAAGCAACCCAGGGTCTAGCTGGCGCTCAACCGCTGCGCTTCACCGCCCCGCTGCTGCTCGGCACCCCCACTACCCCGATCATGGCTGCGGAGGGCCGTTGCCTCAATTATGGCGTGCGGCCCGATTACCAGCCCTGGCAGGATATAATCCGCGAGCTGCTGGACATCACCACGGATGGCGATAGCGAACAGGCGCTGGGCCAGCTACACGCTAGCCTGGGTAAGCTGGGCTTCAGCGCCGATTCGACTACCGCTACCCAGTTGGGCCGCATCCTCGGCCTGGTTAGCGAGCAAGGCGATGCGGCCACTCGCACCGCCGAAGCAGCCACCGCCTGCGCCAATCTGTTCGTCGAACTTACCAAGCAGCAACCCCTGGTTATTGCCCTCGAAGACTTGCACTGGGCCGATCAGCCCAGCCTGGATTTGCTGACCCAGCTAGCCCCTCTTGTCGCTGGCCTGCCCATCCTCTTCATCCTGATCAGCCGTCCGTTGGGCGAGGCCGCCGTGCTGCTGCGCCAGTTGTTGGCGACGCGAACGGGGGCGCAGAGCATCGAATTGCAGCCACTCACCGAGGAGGAAGTCACCGCCCTGGTCTGTCGCGTGCTGGAGATAAAGGGTTTGCCCGACAATATCAGCCGCCTGCTGCGTCGCGCCGAGGGCAACCCCTTCTTCGTCGAGGAGATTGTGCGTACCCTGCTGGATCGCGGGCAGATTGTGGCGCAGGGTGAAGGTTGGCGCATTGGCGATGCGTCCGCCGCCGAAGTGCCGAACACCTTGCAGGGTATTATTGGGGCGCGTATTGACCTGCTGCCCGCTGGCCCGCGCCGCACCCTACGAGTTGCCAGCGTGCTGGGCCGCCGCTTCAATGTCAAGGAACTCGCCGCCATCGAGCCGACCGCCACGCCCTCCGCTAACTTGCAGGCGCTAATCGAGCGCGGTCTGCTGCTGCCCAACGGCGATGGCGACTACAGCTTCCACCATGTGCTGACCCAGGAAGTAGCCTACAGCACCCTGCTGCTGGAGCGGCGCAAGCGTTATCACCGCGCCGCTGCTGAATATTGCGCCGCCCAGCCCATCCCCGACCCGCCCCACGCCATCGCCGACCTCAATTCCCTGCTCAACGCCGAGTATCACTACGCGATGGCGGGGGAGTATCAGGCGGCTTATGAGTTGCTCAATCGGATGGTTGACAGCGATACGGGGATTGACTTTTATCGCCGTCTCTGGGTCTGGGGTGAACTATCTATGACTACTGAGCTACTGGACCGGCTGGCAACGCCATCTGCGTTTGCTGCTCTTGATTTGCCAGCACAGGCTATGATCTTGAGTAACCTGGCACGCTCCTATGTTTACTTGGGTGATACAGCACGTGCGCTACAATGCTGCGAACAAGTCACACCGCTGCTTGAAGGTGCATATTACCCTGATTTGGATACTGCTTGTAACCATATCGGAGTGGTCTATGCGATCAGTGGGGATTTGCAGAAAGCAGTTACATACTATGAGCGCGCTCTGAAGATCGCCGAGCAATATGGGAATACTGTCTTGGCTGCTCGTAGCCTGAACAATCTTGGACTGGCATATCTGAAACTGGGTAAGATGAGTCTGGCGCAGGAATACAATAAGCGGGCGCTTGAGTATAGTGAGCAGAGTCGCGACCTTTACACACAGGGTATCTTGTTGAGCAATCTTGGCATCTTGAGCGTAGCGCTAGGGCAGTTGCGTGCTGCGATAGAATATCAAAAGCAGGCATTGGCTATCGCTGAACAGTTCGGTGACCAGCCTGGGCAAGTGTCTGTACTAAATGACCTGGGTGCAACTTATCTGGATATAGGTGATTCAGAACAGGCACGGGCGTGTCATTCTCAAGCCCTCAGAATTGCTGAAGAATGTGGGGACACGAAGGGATGTGCTTCTGCATTTAGCCTATTGGGTGAGGACTTTACCGCATCTGGTGACTATGTTCAAGCTCTCGAATATCACGGTCAAGCCTTGAATTCCATTGAAGGAATTGAAGATCTATCTGAGCAAGGTGAGATTTTGCTAGCGGTTGGTGGCACCTATCTAGCAATGGGCGATGCACAGCAAGCTCTAAAATATCATGAACAGGCAGCAGATTGCTTTGATAGAGCGGGAGATAATTTGCATAAGGTTATAGCGCTGAACTCGCTAGCAACAGGAGCCAGTCTTCTTAACCAACCTACAGTAGCTTTTAAATATGCCATAAGTGGGCTTGATTTGGCTCAAAAGATGGATGCTCCACTTCTGATGGCTAGTGCTTACCACCAACTCGGCAAGGCGCAGCAGGCGCTTGGCGATATTGCTACTGCTCGGGCCTCCTATGAAGCGGCGGTGGAGCTACGCACCCGCTACGATGATCGGCGGGTGGTGGAGAGCCACGCCGCGCTGGCTAGCCTTGACGAATAGCAGAGCGCCGGTCAACCTTGAGCGGCCGGTATTCTGTCAATGGTTTAGCCTGATGTTCGAGGGCTTTTGCCTTATCGTTTCGATGAGCATTGTAGCTGGGCAAGCTCTTCCCCTAACATACCTCTCCCCGCTGAGGCTTATCTTTACCCACAAGGGGCGAAGTGCTGGTAGTAGCGGAGGTTGGGGATCGCCGTTCGCCGAGTTACTGAGGGTTGGGAGCGTAGCTCCCTGCTGGCAAGCGCATCAATGTTTATCGAAAACATAAGCGGTACGCGCTGGTGAGGCAGCAAGGATGCGGCGCAAATGGTGGGTCTGACTACCAAGCCTACCCGCACCATAAAGCTGGCAGCGGGTAAGCAGACGAGGGACAGGGTAGAGGTTGCCAGCAAGGGCTACGTCCCCAGCCCCCAGTAACTCGGCACGCGGCGGCTTATCCCCCACCATTACTGCCCTTCACCATTTGTGGGTTAGGTTTAGCCGCTGGGGAGAGGCTTTTTGCCTACTTACCATATAGAAAGCAGCCCGCCAAATATGTATTGGCGGGCTGCTTTGAGGGTTGCTGGTCAGTGGTGGGCTTACTGTATCGGGATAATCGTGCCGCCGCTACCAACCGCGTAGACGTTGCCGCTGGCATCCTGCGTCAGGTAGTTCAGAGTTATGCCTTGCCCAATCGGGTTGGTAGCCCACCTACCGCTGCGGTCGAGGCCAATCATGCCGGTGCCACCAGAGTTGCCGACTACGATGGCGGTTACGCCGGTGAGGTCGAACCTGCCCGCTCCGCTAGTGCGCTGGTGGTTGGGGTTCATGCTGTGGTTGCGTAGGTCGAGTACGCCGTTGTTGGTCATGCCCAGGGTAGCATTTAGTGTCCACGAGCCGGAGGCGTAGGTGACGACCTGGCCGTTGAAGGTGGTGGCAAAGCCGTTGTTCGCGTCGGACAGGTTGACATCGCTGAGGTCGTTGGTGGTTGGGCTGGTGATGGTAGTCCATGAATAGGTCGCGCTGACGAACTCGAGGATTGCCCCACCTGCGCCAACGGCATATCCGTTGTAGCCGCCATTACCGTCGCTGAGGATCGCGCCGCCATAGAGGGTGGGGTTGCCAGGCGCAGTTGGCAGAGCGAACCAGCCGCCACCATCCGAGTGACCTCCGCCGCCACCAACTTCGGCGATGGCGGTGCCATTATCGCCAACCGCGAAGACGAGACCACTGGCATCGGCCTTGACGCGGTGCAGGTTCTGGTTGGTTGGCCCATTTTTAACCTGCTTCCACTTATGGCCATCGTAACCATAGATAGCTCCCCCATTGCCGACCGCATAGCCACTGTTGGGGGTGAGCATCACGATACTGTTGAGCCTAGTGTTGTGGAAAGATGCGGCGATGTTCCAGGTAGTATCTGGAGCCTGGTACACAATATCGGCATTGCCGACACTGTCGTTACCAACCGCCCAGCCAGTGGAGCCGGGGCTGGAGGCAGGGAAGGAGATGTCGTTTAGAACGCCGGTGAACTTATCTGGTTGCCCCCCGCCAGCGGCCACCAGGCTTACGCTGCTGAGTGACAGAGCCAGGGCGAACATGATGATTGCTATTTTTCGGAGCGGACGCGGATTTGGCATTTTACTTCCTCTTTCTTGCTCTGTGACCGCCAGGCTGCCCTGGGTACGGATTGATGAGCAGGTACGGGATGGTTGTTGGTGTGGCGAACCCTCCACCAGGAGTTCGAGAATATAAACGGAATGTTCCTCTTCGCTGTTACGTTTCCTCACCTATGATTAGCAAAGTTCGTGCCATCATCCATAATGCCGCTGCCACAGCAAATGGGGCCACCTTCGCAAGATGTTGGTTACATTATAATCTACTCTTCGGCATAATGCAATACCTTTTTGGGGCAATCTTATTATCACATTTACTTACAATCTTGCTGCTACTTTCATGCTGCAGCGGGTGCAGACGTGATCATTTAGCAGGTACATATAAGGAGGTTATTTGGTAAGGTTTTGGTAAGGTTGACGCAGGTTTACTACAGCAATGCAGAGGGTTTTGGTACGAAGTTCATAATTGGTTAACATCCCAAACATGATTGTAACGATCTGCTTCGCGCCCGCATTGAAGCTGTGCCAACCCTCAGCATCCGCCGTCAGCTCCTCACCAGGCACTTCTTCGAGGCTGGCAAGGTGAGCGGTGGCAAAGGGGAAGTGACAGCGCAAGCGGGCGGTTATCGTCTGTTCGCCAATGTTCCAGGCGCGGACGATCAGGCTGTTGCCATCCTCGCTGCGCTTGATACTGCTAATTACCAACTCTGGCGGCTCGATCTCGATGAGGCTGGCGCTGAGTGGCAAAGGGCCATGGTGCAGGCGGGTGGCAATCGTGCGCGGCGGGGTGGTGAAGTGGTGGGCAGCGGCATAGGCACGGCTGGTAAGCCAGTCGCCCTGGTGTGGCACGATTGCATACTCAAAGCTGTGGCTGCCCAACATCTGGGCGGCGGGGGTGGCAAGCCCCGGCCCGGCGTGGCCGGGGCGGGTGGGCAGGTCGGCGCGGGATAGCCAGCCAACACAACGCAACAGGGTTAGATAGATGGTGGATTTACCAACCTCGCTGGCAACCTCATACTCTGGCAAGCCGCGATTGGCAAGCAGCAGTCCCAGCCGTCCATCGCCAGCGGCGCAGAAGCTCTGCTGCGGGTGGGTGGGCTGCGGTTGCTCCAACCAGGCGCTATCGAAGGCGGGCAGCGCGGTGGGGCGGCGTACCACATCGAAGGCGCTCTCGGCAAAAGAGTATTCGCTAGCGACGGGCAGGTCGAAAGCCACCCGCAGGCGGTGGTCCTCGGCCCAGTTGTCAACCGTGGTGCTGATGTCCACCCGCCCCAAGCCCGGATAGAGGCTGATGGTGGTGACAATCGGGCAATCTACCAACTCGTGACTACGGCTGCGCCGGTCAGGACTGAGGCGGGCGGGGAGGCGTAGGTTATAGCGCACGGTTAGTTGTTGCGCGGTCGGCGTGACGCTCACCGCCACCTCAGGGAGTGCGCTGCCAGCGGAGCGAGGGGGACGTTGGTCAATTAGAATGTCATGGGCGGGCGGCGAGTAGTTGTATTCGTCGCCCGCATCGCCGCCGTCAACGAGGCGGTTGCCACACTCAACCAGCACGCGGCCAGTCTGCGCGGCGGTTACGGTTAGCCAGCCAGTGCGCTGGTCTACAGTGACGCGGAAGAACTCGTTAGCGATGGTATAGAGCATCGCCTCCTGCCAGGCGCGGCGCAAGGGCTGTTGGCCGAGCTGCTGCACCACACGACGCACGCGGCGACCTCGCGGTAGCGCGTTTATCACGCCCTCGATTGTCGCAGGCAGATGGAAGGCACGGGTGGTCTCATGTTGCAAGGTGGCGGGCAGCGGCATCAGGGTAGCAGGCGCGGGGGTTACGTTGCGACCGGGGGCGGCCACCTGCTGCACATTCAGTGGCGCAGGCGTTGTGGATAGTGGGCCGGGGCGCAGCAAATAGGTGCGGTAGCCATAAGCGGGCAAGTCGGCGACGAAGCGAATGGTCGCCTCGGCAGGCTTATGGGCGCGGACGCGGAAGCGGGTCGCCTCGCCCGCGCTGATCAGGGCGTCGAGCAGGCGGGCGGCGGCCTGCACTGCGGCGACATTCGGCACGCCAACCTCGGTGGCAAGGATGTCCACATTGTATACACCGGGTTCGGCGGCAGACTGCACCAACGCCTCGCTGATGATCATGTTTGCCACCTTGCCGTCGGCTTCCGCCGCCAACGCGCCGATTGCTTGCTGGGGAGTGGCATCCATGCTCAGTAGCTCCTCCTCACGGATGTTGAGCAGGGTATATGCTATCTCCGCGCCGCTCTCGTCATGAAGGGTAAATTGGCCCAGCGGCTGGGGCAGGGCCAATGGCACTGTGGTGGTGACAACCTCGCGGCGGGCGCTGGCCTGATTGTAGACGATTACGGCAAGGCCGTCCCCATCGGGGTGCAGCGCGGCGCTGTCCAAGTAATCGGCCAGCGTGATGAGGCTTAGTTCGGCGACCTCCTCGCCCACCTGCATGGCGTTGGCGAAGCGGGTCCGCATCTCTTCATGCACCTCGTCTACGCCAGAGCCGCAGATGCTATCGTGGGGCTGGCATTGCAAGAGATACTTCCAGGCAAGCTGAGTAAGCGCATGGTTGCGGCTGAGGCGGTCATTGATCTCTTCGGGATATGTGGTGGCATCAATATCGCGGCTGGTGGGCGGATAGTTGCGGAGCAACGCCCACTGCCAGGCGGCCAGCGGTTCGCTGGCGCGTTCGAGCAACGCCTGGGCTTGACTATTGGCCTGCTTGATCCACATCCGCGCTGATAGCACGCCGGGCAGAACCTTGCTGCGCCGCGACCAGCGGAACTCGCCAACATGGGTGATCTGGCTGGATGGAACGCTCTCGTTCACCGCCAGTGAGCGCCTGGCTCCCGCGATTAGCTGGGCCAGAGTGCCAAGCCGAAGGCGCATCCCCTCGCCGCGCAACTCAGCCTCCAGGTTACGCAGGATAGCGGGAACGGCGGGCGAAGGCTCCACATGGTCGTTACCGTTCATCATCAGCATAAACGGGGTGCTGAGTTGCGGGGTCAAGGTTTCGCGCTGGGCGGCAAGTTGAGCATGGGCCGCCGCTGGCGAGAAAGAGAAGGGCTGGGCGTTGCAGTAGCCATAGGGCATGAAGATGGTAAATACGGAGGAGCCGTCGGGCGCTTGCCAGCGGAACTCGGTGCGGGTCACGTCGTCGCTAGCGCCGCGCCAGAATACCGCGCTATCCATGCCGAAGCCGAGCAAAATCTGCGGCATCTGGCTGACCTGTCCAAATGGGTCGGGGATGTAGCCAACCTTCATCACCCCCCCGAAGCGGTTGGCGATGCGGTGGCCGCGCAGCAAGTTGCGGATCAGCGCCTCGCCGCTGACCAGAAACTCGTCGGGCTGCACGTACCAGGGGCCAGCCAGCAGCCGTTCGCCACTAATGTAGCGACGCAACTCCGCCTCGCGCTCCGGCCTGACCTCCAGATAATCCTCCAGCACCACCGTCTGGCCGTCGAGCATGAAGTAGGTATATGCAGGGTCGGCCTCCATAGTACGCAGCAAGCGGTCAATCATCCGTACCAGGCGGGCGCGGAACAACTGGAAAGGCAGATACCATTCGCGGTCCCAGTGCGAGTGGGCGACAAACACCAGTTCAAGCGGGGTTTGAGGTTCGGGCATGGCAATGGCTCCATCAGGATGATATGATGGAGCCATATTAACAGATATGGGGTGGGTGTGCCAGTGGAGTTTCTAGCTTGCCACGTCAACTAACCCCCACTTATCCCGCCGATAGCCCAGCGGCTCCGGCTCTTGTTTGCCCTTCTTGGCGGGTGGGCGGAGCAGCAGCGGGTGGGGCTTGCGGTGGTAGACGATACGATATGTGGCAAGGGCGGCCAATGGCGCGAGGAAGGTAGCGAACAGGGCGCTGGCCGCGCTGAAAACGAGGGCGCAGAGCAAGACAAGGATAGCGTTGCGATCGGACGGTCGGAAATCAGAGGCGAAGCCGTACTGCCAGTAGAGCGCAGCAGTGGCGATGATCAGCAGGGTGAGCAGGACCAGCGCCGCATGGTAAGCCGCACCCCACAGCGTCGGCCTTGATAGGGGCTGGGCCAGGCGCAGTTGCCAGATGGCGACTTCGCTGGCGCGGGTTTGCTGCGGCCCAGGGCGTAGGCTGCGGCGATGGGCGTGGTTGTATAGCAATGCGGCGACACTGCCCAGCACGATTTGACCGAGTGCAGCGACCGCCAGGGCGCTGATTATCAACGCGCCAGGATCGAGCCAATCGGTGGGTAGGGCGCTGAAGTCGAGGGTGACGAACTGGCCGATAAGCAACAATAGCGCAACCTGGAGCAGAAGGCTGGCGAGGGCAAGCGCAACATAGAATACGATGGGGCGGGCATAGCCAAGCCGTCGCCGCCACAATGTGATCGCGGCAATGGCGATTAGCAGCGCCAGCAGCAGGATGGGCAGGCGCGGCCAGGTCGCCGCACTTCCTGCGGCTTGTCGAACTATGGCAAGCTGCTGCGCGATGGTGGTAAAGGCGTGATTACTCAGGCTGGTGGCGCTGGGGTAATCGGGGACAAGCAGGGCTTCGTAGGCAGCAAGCAGGTCGGCACGTATCTGCGCGGCAAGCGGCAACGGCTGGGCGGGCAGCGCGGCGGTGGCCTCGGCGAGACGGGTGTGCTGCGCGGCCAGGTCGTACTCGGCGACGGCGGCGTTGGCGGCAGACAGATTTAGCGCGGGCCAGAGGATCTGCCCATCGCTGATGGCGGGTGGCGATGTTCCCAGCAGCGCAGCGATTGTAGGCGCAACATCGCTCAGGCTGGCTGCGCCATAATTGCCCGTTTTGATCAAAGGGCCGCTGAACAGCAGTAGTGGTTGTGCATTTACTTGACTCGATCCGTTATCGCCAACCACAACCAGCGTGGCGCTGACGCTGCGGGCGGCGGTGAGGGTCTGCTGCAACTCGGTATTAAGGCGGGTGGCGCAGGCAGCAGGTGCGGAACAGTCGCTGAGGCCACGCAGGGTGGCAATCACCAGGTCGCGTTCGCCGCTGGCAGTATCGCTGATCACTGCGCTGATAGTTGCGGTATCACGGGCGGGGTCGAGGTAGGCAGGGGCAAGCAGGTTGGAGAGTGAGGTGCGCGACGTGATCGTGGCAAGGGTATCGGTCAAAGCGGTAGTAGAGACGCTGGCGAAGGGGTGGTTCGGTGCGGCGACCAAAGCCCCGCTGGGTGTGCCATGCAGCAGAGTAGCGAGGTAGGTTTCGGGCGGCCTGCTTGCATCACTGATTTGCCAGCGGGCGGCGGGCAGCGCCTGCAGGCTGGGCAACGCGGCTAGCTGGTCGGCGTGCAGGCCGCCAATTATCAGTAGCGCCACCGGCGCAGGGTGAGGCAGATTAACCGTGGTAATTGGCGCAGTGGCCGCGATGGCCGTGTCGAGGCGGGCGGAGGTACCGCTGGTCCAGGCAGTGACTCTCTGTATTAGCAAGGCGCTAAGGATAGTGGCAAGTAGGGCGGCGGCGAACAATACCGCGCCCAATCCTCCCACAAAGCGCAAGGAAGGAGGGCGCGACAGATCATTGCCGAAGTTGAGAGGTGAGCTAGCCATTGCCCTGTGGCACGGGCGTGCCGCACACCGGGCAGAAGCGGGCGGCAGGGCGCAACTCGGTGCCGCACTTGCTGCAGTGGCGGATCTGCATCGCCTGGGTCATCGTGTCGGATGGCGCAGACACGGCAGCGGGCGGAGGCGCGGGTTGCACCGGCGGTTGCTGATAGACCTGCGGTGGAGGCGGCACTGCGGGTTGCTGATAGCTCTGCGGCGGTTGTTGGTAGCTCTGCTGCGCGGCTGGCGGTTGGTAGCTCTGCGCGGGTTGCTCGTAGGTTTGCTGCGGCTGCTGATAGGTTTGCTGCGGTTGCTGCTGCGCGTAACTGCCGGTGGGCAGGGCGTAGGGCTGCGGCGCAGGCGCAGGCGGGCCGCCGTAGGTGTTGGGGAAGGCGCTTACCGGCTGGCCCTCGATTACCTGCGGATGGGGCATGGTCGGCTCTACCCACTTTTCGTTCTGCACATTGAGCGCCTCGGCCTCCTTGGTTTGCAATTCGCGCTCAAGCTGGTGGATGCGGCCCACCGCCTCATCTATCACCGTCGCATCGGGCAACCGCCCTGTCTGGTGCATCTCGACTACGCTGTGGCCCACCTGTGCGTAGGCTGCCTCGATGTCCTTCTTCAGCTTGGTAATATCGCTACGCACGCGGTTGGCCCGCATGAAGCGATCGGTCTCGAAGCTGGCGCGGTCGCCCCAACCCTTCAACGTACCCATTAGTCCGCTCATGTTCTTACCCCCTTTTGGAATGTAGAAGGTGGAGTGTAGAATGTAGAAAGGGATTAGATTCTTCCTTCTACCTTCTATCTTCTACCTTCGCTTTACCTTCCCCTTGCCGCCGCCCGTTGCCCTCTGGCGCTGGGACGATAGTTTGGCGAAACCAGTTCGTCGTACTCGTAGTTGGTATAATCGTAGACCCCGCTCTTGCGGTAGATGGCGACGCTCTCCAGGATGCCTAGCCCAAACAGGATGGCAATTACCGACGATCCACCCGCGCTGACAAACGGCAGCGGGATGCCAGTAACCGGCAGGATACCAATATTCATGCCCACATTGACAAAGGTTTGTACCAAAAGCATCCCACCGATGCCCACGCCGAATAGTTGCCCGCTCTCGTCCTTGCTCTTATTGGCAACTGCGAAGCAACGTGAGACGATCAGGTAGAGCAGCACCACCAGGGCAACGCAACCGGCGAAGCCAAACTCCTCGCCGACGCTGGAGAAGATATAGTCGGCCTGACTTACGCTGATCTGCCCACCCTGACTTACCAACCCGTGCATAAACCCCTGACCGAACAGCCCGCCGCTGCCAATGGCGCTGCGGGCGACAATCAAGTTATAGCCCTCGCCTAGAATATACTGGGGCGCGGCGGGATCGAGGAAGGCAAGCAGGCGATTCTTCTGGTAATCCTGGATCAGCCCGCTATTCCAGGCGTACACACTGGCTGGGATGATGGCGGCAAAGCCGAGGCCGAGATATAGCCAGCGCGGGTGGGCGGCAACCACCATCACCAACCAGATTGCCACTATAGTAAGCGCACTGCCCAGATCAGGCTGCTTGAAGACGAGGGCGGCAGGGATGAGTGTGATAACCAGGCTGATAAGCAGGAAGCGGGCCTTTTTGCTATCGTTGATGTGGTCGCCCATATACTTCGCCAGCATCAAGGCCACTGCAATTTTGGCGAACTCACTGGGTTGGATTTCGCCGCCCGGAAAATCAATCCAACGCCGCGCCCCCAGGATATCGGGACTATAGATGGGACCGCTCTGGGGCAACACCGCTACCGCTAGCAGCGACAACAACATCGCAACGTAGATGAAGGGGCTGAGGCGCATCAATAGCTTGTAATCAATGTTGACTAGCACGAAGAAGCCAACCAGCCCCACCGCAACGTAGATGGCCTGCTTCATCGGCAAACTGCGTAGCACGGTGCCGCTGGTAACTCCGCTGATGGCGCTAAAGATCATCAGCACGCCGAACCCTGCAGCGGCCAACGCGCAGAGTAGCAGCGGCCAATCGAACTCTCGCCAATCCTTGCGGCTCACTTACGCCTCCGGCAAGTGCTGAGGTTTGGGGTTTGAGGTTTGAGTAAATGCTTACAATACCAGCAGGTCACTCAGCACTCAGCACTCAAACCTCAGCACTAACATAAGCTGTGTCTCGTTGATAATCAGGTGATACTCGCAGCCGAGCAGTTGCGCGGCGCGGCGGCTAACCAGCATCCGCGACAGGAAGATCTCGAAGTATTCCATAACGTGGGCGATGCTGGTGTCAATCTGCACCTCCAGGCTGATGCGCTTGTTCTCGTCGTCTACGCGCACGAAGCTGCGGGTGGTCGCCCAGTTGACCCGATCGTGGATGTCCCATTTTAGCGGGTCGTTGGAGCGTACGCGGCTGCGATGCACGTCCGACTTGTCGGCGATGATCAGGGCGGCGCTGATGGGGCTGACCGGCACGCCATCGCTCTCGTCGTGATTGCCGATCGCGCCTATAACCAGGGCGACTTCCTCCGGCTGCATCGCCAGTTCGCTGAGGATGCTATAGGCCAGCAATGCGCCGTTCTGGGCGTGCCAGTGGCGGTTGATGACGTTGCCAATATCGTGTAGGTAGCCAGCAATGTAGGCGATCTCGCAATCGCGTTCGCTGTAATTCAGCCGCTGCAAGATGTTGTGGGCGATGCTGCCCACCAGCGAGGCGTGACGCAGGCCGTGTTCGGTGTAGCCCATCACGCCGAGGAAGTCGTTGGCCTGTTGGATGAAGACCTTGACCTGGGGATGATCCTTGACCTGCTGGGCCGTGACCATGATGGTAGCCGAGGGGCTGGCAACATCCTGACGGAACACCATCTCCGGCCCGCCAATCTCTCCCACCTGGGTGCCACTCCGCGCCGACTCGCCCGCGATGCCGGTTGCGTCCTCAGCATTCGCGCCCATTTCCGACGTAGCGGCAGGGGCTGGCACCGACTTGAGCGGCTCCATCGCGCCCACCAGCAGCGCGGCGTTCTTCTGCGCCTGCTCCCGATCCTGCGGGCTGGCGCTTGCGGTCCTCGCTATATTGACACCATCTTCCATCCCTTTGTTTCCTCCGCTCTCGTCTACGCAGCCTGCAAGATTATTATAACGGCAAGTGGGGGAAAAGGCAACGCGACCGGGGAGTGATTAGTGATTAGTGATTGGTGATGAATGGGGAATGATTATCTATTAAAGCTAGCCACAGCATTGCAGCCCTTCGGGAATGGCCGACAGGTTAGCGATGAAGATGAGCAGTGTAACGATGGCGAAGATACCAGCGGCAACGGCAAAGCCGCCGAACAAATAGGCAAGCAAGGGAGAGTTGATCCGTCGTGCGGGTCGGCGAACACGCAGGGTGGTATGCGGCTGGTCGGCTTGCCACTGCATAAGTGTAATCGCGATGTTATATAGAATGGTGAGGCAGATAAGGACGATAAGGATGAACGGCTGATATAGCGTCGTCCGCATCAGGTAGGAGTTGGCGTGTGAGTTGCGTAGCTGATCGAACCCATTGAGCAGGCGATAGAACAAAAGACTGGATACCAACTCGGCGGTGCTGGCAACCAGACCGAGGGTTGACCAGATCAGCGAATGGAAGCGCGGAAGATGGCGTGACGGCTGATCCGTCAGGCTTGCGGCGTTAGTAAGCGGGGCAAGCTGGCGAGATTGGGGTGGCTGGGCAGGTGGAAGGGTTGGCGCAGCCGGGATCGCGCTCCGATAAGTAGCGATTGGCACACCCTGCGGGGTGACAGCGCGATAGTTGGGCAAGGGGCGAGATTGCGTCCGGCCCGACCCATGCCTGATAGTGGCGTAATCAGCCAGACAGTATACCGCGCCGCGCCAGCGTTCGATGCAGGAAGCGCAGATGGGCTGCCCGCAATCGCCGCAAGTGGCAGCGGCAAGGATAACGGGATGTCTGTAGCAGGTTTGATTCACATTGCCACTATACTACAGATCGGCGGATATAGCAAAGCGCGTAGCCAACTAAAGGCTACGCGCTCTGGAACGCATGAACGGGGTTTAGTGCGAACCCGCCATCGCCGCCGCTTCTTCCGGCTTGAGCATCTCAGCCTTCTCGCGCTCTACCGCTGCATCACCGCGCAACAGATTGAGTTCGGTAGTGGGGTCAAAGGCGTGCATCTTGGACATATCGAAGTACAGGGTCAGCTTGTCACCCGGCTTGAGCAAGCTGCGGTTGTCGAGGCGGGCGACCAGGGCCTGGTCGCCAGTGTTGCAATAGACGTACACCTCGCTACCCATTGGCTCAACCACCTCGACGCTGGTTACCACCGAGCTGTCGGACAACTGATCGCTGACGAACTGGGCATCGTGCATATTCTCAGGGCGAAGGCCGAGCGCCACCTGCTGCCCATTGTAGGGGGTAACTGCCGCAACGTAACGCTCCGGCACGCGCAGGTGTACATTCATGGCGTTGAAGTAGGCAACGCCGCCCTCGGTGGAGATAGTGACGTTGAGGAAGTTCATCGAGGGGCTGCCGATGAAGCCAGCCACGAACTTGTTGTCGGGGATGGCGTACAGGCGTTGGGGGGTGTCAAGTTGCTGCAAGATGCCGTCGCGCATCACCGCAATGCGGTCGCCCATAGTCATCGCCTCCACCTGATCGTGGGTGACGTAGATGGTGGTGGTACGCAGGCGTTGGTGCAGCTTACTCAGTTCGGCGCGGGTTGCCACGCGCAGCTTGGCATCGAGGTTGGAGAGCGGCTCGTCCATCAGAAAGACCTGCGGCTCGCGCACGATGGCGCGACCGAGGGCGACGCGCTGGCGCTGGCCGCCGGATAGCTCACGCGGCTTGCGGGCCAGGTAGGGCTTGAGGCCAAGCTGGTTGGCGGCATCCTCCACGCGGCGTTGAATGTCCGCCTTCGGCACATGGCGCAGCTTGAGGCCGAAGGCCATGTTATCGAATACAGTCATATGCGGGTACAGAGCGTAGCTCTGGAACACCATCGCAATGTCGCGGTCTTTGGGCGCAACATCGTTGACGATGCGATCGCCAATCCGCATGATGCCGCCGGTGATCTCCTCC
This sequence comes from Chloroflexia bacterium, assembly GCA_038230695.1. GTDB lineage: Bacteria > Chloroflexota > Chloroflexia > QHBQ01 > QHBQ01 > QHBQ01. Next base: position 4,085 of record JBBRMT010000020.1, on the reverse strand, counting down.
AGCCCAGCAATCATGCGTAGGGCGGTGGTCTTGCCGCAGCCCGACGGCCCTACCAGCACGAGAAACTCCTGGTCGCGGATCTCAATGTTGAGGTCGTTGACGGCGATTACGTTGTTGCCATACTTCTTGACTACGTGTTCAAAGGTCACGCCAGCCATGGGACTATTACCTTTCTGTGGAATAGCCTCCGCACACGGCAACATCGGCCGTGCTACTCCGCTTACCTTGCTTACAAGAACAGAACTTTTCGGTCACACACCGCGGCAGTTGAGGTGGCGGGCTTAGAGCCAAAACCGCTTCTTGTATCTGGGGTGGCTAATTAATTCGGCGCCTGGATGATAGCACCGTGCTGGGGATTTGTCAAGGGCTTGCAAAATATGTGCCGCTATGCTATAATAATTTAGCACGCGGGTGTAACTCAGTGGTAGAGTACCTGCTTCCCAAGCAGGCTGTCGTGGGTTCGAGCCCCATCGCCCGCTCCACTATATGACAATACCGACAGCCAATCACGGCTGTCGGTTCGCTTTTTGCCCTGCTTGAGTAGCTCGCGGATAAGTTCTGATGCGCCGTACTCCCCCTCCTTGCCTCCCCCTTTGGGGGAGGGATTATCTCAGCTTAGTTTACGGCATTCAACCGCGAATCCGCAGCATCAGGCGATCAAGCAGGTGGGTGAGGCCGTTACCGCCACCTTCTGCCACATTAGAAGGGGCGCGGTTGCTAATGATAGGAGCGAGGCCGAGACGTGCGCCGAGGTGGATTATGTCGTTGATGAAGCGGCGGCGCAGCCCGCTCTGCACCTGGGGGTCGAGCTGATCGTACCAGGCAGCGGCGGCACGGCGGGCCAGGTCAGCGCTCGGCACGGTTACATCGGCGGCCAGCTTCTCAATCTGCGTCTTGATGCTGCCAACCGCGCTGGCATGGATGCGGGTGGTAAGCAGCAGCGATTGCAACTCGCGGGAACCCGACGCGCCGCCGCGCACATTATCGAGACGAGGTTGTAGAAAGGGGGGCAACGCTTCGCTGAGATAGCTGCTCAACACAAAGTCGCCTACCTCGATCGGCTCGAAGTCGGAAACTGGCCCCTGATCAATCTGGCGATCGCGGCGGGCTCGGCCCAGATCGCGGATGATGGAAAGATTGTTAGGCATATTCAGTGCTAAGGGCTGAGGACTGAGTGTAACTGCCTCTTGCCTCGTTGCTCTTGCTCCTTGTTTTCGATAATGTCTGCGCCGCTATTATAGCCCCGCTACGGCTAGTGACTCCACCTGCCGCGGCCAGCCAGTCGTGGCAGACGCACTTGCGGTCGGGGGCAAGCGCGGGCATCTCTTCACCGAAGGGGTAGACGAGGCGGTTGGGGGCGAGCAGGTTGTACTTCAGCACGTTGCCTGGCAAGGGGCGGGGCGCATCGCCCAGATGGTAAATTGCGTCGTAGTAGTTGCTGCCGATGCCCGCCGCTAGCAGGTTGGTAGTGACAACCGAGGGGTTGGGTTGCACCAGGCAGCCGTCCGGCACCTCTTCGGGGTTGGCAATCAGAGTGTCGCGCAGGTTGAGCAGACAATCGAGGCAATAGTTGCGCCCCGGCACAAAGGCGTAGCACTGCGCCGAGTGAACCTCTGTCCCCATGTAGACGACCGGCAGTTTGTGGGCAAGGGCGTAATCGTTGATGACCAGGCTGCTACCCAGGCTATCGGTGCAGCGATAGATGATGTCCGCACCATGAGCGTCGCTGCCGTCGAACCGCGCTTTGATACCCTGGATTTGCACGCTAGGGTTGATGCGCCGTACCACCTCGGCCAACACCTCGGCCTTCGGCTTGCCGATGGGGTCGTCTATCAAGGTGAACATGATCTGGCGGTTGAGGTTGACCTCCTCGATGTCGTCGTCGTCCATCAGGGTGATGCGCTTCACCCCCTTCAGCGCCAGCAGCAGCGCGACCCAGTTGCCCAATGCCCCCGCGCCGACAACCAGCGCGTGGTGGTCGGTGTCAATCTCGGTAGGGGTGAGGGTATCGTTGGCATCAATGTAGTTAGGGGCGAGCATATGGTAGTAACCCGGCACTCGCAGCGGGTGGTCGCCAGGGAGTGTGAGCAACGAACTGCGCCCCTCGTCGGCAACCAGCGCGGCGGCCACGCTGGCGGAGAAGGGGTCGCCACGCTGCCCCGCGTAGTCGGGCGAGAGGTCGCCGCGCACAATCTGGCCGGTTGGCACCCGCTTGACCTCGCTATGGTAGCGTCTGGCCGAGCCGTTGACTACGGGGATGCCGTGCTGCTGGCCGTAGCGGTAGAGCAGCAGTTCGCTAGTCGGGTCATTGGAGGTGTCAATAATCAGGTCGGGCTGGCCCATGATCGAGAGGTGGCGGCGGTTGCCCATCCGCCACACTTCCGGCTCGGCCTCGACATCGGGGTTGATGCGCTCGGCAGCGGCGGCAAGCAGTTCAGCGCGGAAGCGACCATCGTGCTGCCCGGCGGCAAGAAACTCGCCCACCTGCGCGTGTTCGACGAAGAAGTTGTCCACAATACGCAAGTGGCCGAAGCCCAACGCGGCGGCGGCAGCGACGAAGAAGTGCGCCAGCGGCCCCCCGCCGCATACCACTACCTCGGATTCGAGCAGCTTCTGCTGGTTCCAGTTGTTGATGCGTTCCTGTCGGTCGTAACGAGTCATAGCTCTCAGATTTCAGATTTCAGATTGTAGATTGTAGATTAAGGTTGTTGGTCGGGATTGGCTGTTGCAACAAGCATTATAGTGCTGCGAGATTCTCCCTCACCCGACCTACCCACAGGGAACCCCACAAGGGGGTTTCCCGCTGGGAGAGGAGTTTTGCCTACTCGGTAGTTGGCGGCGTTGGCGGCACGGGCGGCGTTGTTGGCTCTGTGGGCAGCGTTGTTGACGGTGGGGGTTGCGTTGTCGGTTGAGTATCAAATAGCAGGGGTGGCGTTGTCGACGGCGTATCAGGTGGCGGGGTCGGCAGCGGCGCGGTGGTCGCGGGCATTGCGCCTTCGGGCAGGATGGTGATACGCTTGCCGTTGACGTAGGCGTAGAGCTTGACCTTGAGCGGCGCGGGCTTCATCGTCAGCTTGTGTTTGATACGGCGCGGCGCAAGGGGCTGGCCCATGATTGCGGCGAGGGCGTTGCCAATGCGGTCGCCGAAGGTTAGGGGTAGGTATTCGATCGGTGCGGGCGGTTGCGACGGCTGGCCCTGGTTCTGCGCGTCAATCGCATTGGCAAGCTCCTGCGGCGACATCCCCTCCTGCTCCAGGCGGGCGCGTTCATCCTTGTCCAGCGAGTCGAGGATATACTCCGGTGGCACACGGCGGCGACCCAGCTTCGAGGGTAGCACTACCTTCTCGCGCAGAGTGGTTTCGATTTCCTGTTTCAGCGCGTCGGTCAGTTCAATGTCGTTCGCCACTTCCATGACGCGGATGGGGATTTCGTAGGTGCTGCGTGTAATCGTACCGTCGTGCGCGATGGTGGCGACCGATATTTCACTATAGGCGTAGCGGGTGTCGTGCCCGCCCTGCGATCCGCTGAAGGCGGCGAAGAAGCCGTCGAGGTCGCGCCCATTGAAGATCAGGCTCTTGCTCCAGTGGATAGTCACAGGTGTCTCATCCACCCACTCGGCGACCGGCTGCGACGCGGGGTCGCCATTGGCGGTGGTGGCCGCATTGTTGGCCGAAGTCGAGGGCGCTATAAGTTGCGCCCCTACCGAAGCATTGAACTTGAGGCTGACCCGCTTCTTGCTGCGCGAGTCGTAGAGGTAAAGGTTGTCGCCGCTAACGTGTACCTGCGGCGCGGTGATGGTCAGCTTGTCATAGCCGGTCAGCTTGTTGTTGCTGCCCAGCCGATCCAGCACAACATAGTTGTTGTTGGCATCGGTGCTGGACGGCAGCGGGGAGAAGCCGGGGTGCAGGTGCGCCCAGGAGTAGGCGACAAAGTTTTCTGGTATCTGCGAGATTGAGCCTTCCAGCATCTCGCTGAGGGTATCCACAGCGGTATAGATGCGGGTGTTCTCAGGCTGGTAGGGGATGTAGAAGTTGCGGGTGACGGCCAGCGGGTCATCCTTGCCGCGCAATTGGATGGTGTATATC
>JBBRMT010000019.1:0-33559 GCA_038230695.1 Chloroflexia bacterium | reverse complement strand
AGACGACAGCCGTCGCCTCAAGCAACAGATCAGCGCGGGCCAGCGGGTGGTCATCATCGGTGCGGGCTTCATCGGGGTGGAGGTTGCCGCCAGTGTCGCGCAGATGGGCGCGAAGGTTACGCTGCTGAACAAGGGCAAGCAAGTGTGGGAGATGTTCGGCCCCCAGGTTGCCGCCTTCATGACCGGCGTGCTTGAGCAGCATGACATCGAGATCATCCACGAGGATAGCGCCAGCGCGATCGAGCAGGGCAGTAGCGGCCTGCGGGTCAAGACCCAGGGTGGTCGTAGCCTGGATGCCGATTTCGTCCTCGCGGGCGTGGGCGCAACGCCCTACACCGAAGTGGCCGAGCAAGCCGCGCTGAAGATGGCCGAGCGGGGCGTGGACGTGAATCAGTATCTTGAGAGCAGCGCTCCAGATGTGTTCGTCGCAGGTGATATTGCCGCCTTCGACAGCGCGTTGTATGGGCGCAAGTTGCGGGTGGAACACTGGGATGTCGCCCAGAATAGCGGCAAGGCGGCGGGCCGCAACATGGCCGGGGCGCATGAGGAATACACCACCCTGCCCTACTTCTTCTCCGATGTGTTCGATGTGGCGATGGAGTATCTCGGTAATGTCAAGGAATGGGATGAGCTGATCGTGCGCGGTGACCCCACGCAGAAGCCCTTCAGCGTGTTGTACGTCAAGGACGACCACATTGGTGCGGCCATCTTTATCAACCGCAACGAGGAGGTCGAGCCGGTCAGGAAGCTGATTGAGCAGCAAACCAGCGTCCGTGCCGAACGCCCTCGCCTGCAATACGGTGAGTTGTAAAGTCATCGCCTATGGAGATCAGAAATCGCCACGTTTATTCGTGGTTGCTGCTGCTGGCGACTACCCTCCTGCTGGCGGTGAGTGGTTGGCAGGCGCTTGGCGCGGCTTTGCAACCGCCTGCGGTGCAAATAGTTCGCATCGAGGCGGTAGCGGCAGTAGAGCCAGCCACGCAAATGGGGCCAACTGCTAGCCCTACCTCGCCAGCCGCCAACCCAATTGCACTACCGGCCACCACCACGATTACCTTCGCCGCCGATCCAATACAGCCGAGCGCCTACGACCCCACCATGCTACCAACTGTGGCGCAGCAGCCTACCACCGAGATCGCCCTCACGCTGCCCACGGTTACGCCAGAGCCACCCGCTACGCCTACTGCAGTCACCGCAGCAACACCGATTATAGTGGCCGTAGCCACACCATTGCAGGCGAACAAGCCACCGGCAGAAGCGCGGCATTACAACGGCGCGGGCGTGCCAATCATGATGTACCACCACATCGCGGTGCCACCTGAGAATGCGGACGCAATTCGCATCGGTCTATCGGTAACGCCGTCGAGTTTTGCCGCGCAACTCGACTATCTTGGTAGACACGGCTACCAGACCATCACCCTTTCGCGATATGTGGAATGGACGAATGCAACACGGTTGGGCCAACCTACGGCACCGTTGCCCGCCAACCCCATCGTGCTAACCTTCGACGATGGCTACGACGACATCTACACCAACGCCATCCCCCTGCTGGAGCAGCATGGCATGGTCGGCACATTCTTTATCATCAGCGGCAAGGTTGGCTGGCAGGGCTACCTTACCTGGCCGCAGTTGCAAGCGATGAGCGCGGCAGGGATGGACATCGAGAGCCACAGCGTCAGCCACATTAACCTAGATAGTCTCGACCCGGCACGGCTTGATTACGAACTACAAGAGGCGAAATCACAGTTGGAGACTCACATTGGTAAGCCAGTGATGATTATCTGCTATCCGGCGGGTCACTACAACTGGGCAGTGGAGCAGGCGGCACAACGGGCTGGCTATGTCGCAGCGACTACCACGCGCTATGGCTGGAGCTACCCTACCAGCCCACTGCTAGAGTTGCCCCGTGTGCGGGTGGCGGGCGGTGAGGCATTGGCGGGCTTTGTGGCTTCGATTGGCGGCACGCTGACGTATAAGGAGAACCCATGAGCGACTACGTGACAATTGACGACATCTACGCTGCAGCCAGGGTTTTGCATGGCATTGTGGTACACACCCCCCTGCTGCCTTTTCAGGGTGACGAGCTGAGTAATGTGGTATATTTCAAACCGGAGTGCCTGCAAAAGACGGGCAGCTTCAAGATTCGCGGCGCGTACAACAAGGTACATAGCCTGAGCGCAGAGCAACGCCAGCGCGGGGTGATCACTTACTCCTCCGGCAACCACGCCCAGGGCGTAGCCTGCGCCGCGCATTTGCTGGGTTGTCCCGCTGTGGTGGTGATGCCCGCAAAGACCGCCCAGGTGAAGATTGACGGCACTCGCAGTTGGGGCGCGGCGGTTGTATTCGTGGGTGACAGCTCCGAGGAGCGGCGGCTGAAGGCCGAGGAACTGGCGGCAGAACACGGCTATGCCATCGTGCCGCCCTACGACGACCCCTACATTATTGCCGGACAGGGAACGGTTGGGCTGGAGGTATGCGCCGATCTGGCGGAGTTCGATGCCATCCTGGTACCAATTGGCGGCGGCGGGTTGATCAGCGGTATTGCCACTGCGGTCAAATCGCTGCGCCCTGATGTGCGAGTTATCGGGGTCGAGCCGGAGGGCGCAGCCGATGCCTACGATTCGCGCCAAGCCGGGCATATCGTGGAGTGGGCGAAGGTGGAGACGATTGCCGACGGCCTCCGCACCCAGCGCATTGGTGATTTGAACTGGCGACAGATGCAGAAGTATGTTGACGAAATCGTGACCGTCAGCGAGGATGAGATCCGCGCCGCGATGAGCCTGCTGGCCCGCCGCGCCCATCTGGTCGCCGAGCCGAGCGGTAGCGTGACGACCGCAGCTATAATGAGCGGCAAGGTGGGGCTGCGCGGCAAGCGGGTGGTTGCGGTGATCAGTGGGGGTAATGTTGACTCAGCAGTATCGTGTGCCGATGAACACTGCTTGCTACGTGACTAAAAACACCGCTTTTAACAGATCCGTCCAAGCTAATTATGGAGGCGCTAAATGGCCCGCAAGGCTGCCCTTAGAGTTCAACGCGAGGGAACTATTATCAACAAGATTTCTTCTGCACAAGAAGGAAGGATTAAAATAGCTATATTGAGCGCAATAGAAACGGCTCGCCAAGAGTTTAAGGTTAGCATTATTTGGCATGATCAGATCTTCCTCAAGAACATTGTTGCTGCTTTGAAGGTAGCGTATCCCAATGTGGAGTTTCATCATCATCTTGGCACGTCCTCGATGAGGCCCGATGGTGGCATAGTTAGCATTGCCGATCATGAAGGGAATCTATATCCAATTCTTGTAACCGAGGTTAAGAATCAGGGAACGAACAAGCAAAGGTTGGATGAAGGCAAGCCCAAGCAGGCCAAAGGTAACGCGATTGAACGATTGGGGAAGAACGTCATCGGTTTCCGCACTTGGCTACTACATGAGGATATTTTTCCCTTTGTTTGCTTTGGGGATGGCTGCGACTTTGAAACAGCGTCCTCAATACTCGACCGTGTTACCACCATCAATATGTTCGGCCCGCTGAACACGTTTGCGGTACAGCGCCAGGGGCCAAAAGGTGAGTTTCAGCGAGGGTGTATGTATTTTAGGGAAGAGGAGTGGACAGTTGAAGAAATGACCGAAAGAGTTCTTGAAGTTATGAGGTTCAGCATCAGGTATTACAAGAACAAATACCATTCGACACGGTTCGAGCTGGAAGAAGAAGCGGTTTAGAACAAAGATGCCTGGACATAGCTTATTGTCTCCTTATGGGCCATCAATGCCTGGCGCTCAGTGTTTGTGATCTGATGGTAAATCTGCTCGACATCTTCGGACTTTGACCGCTTGCTAGTATCTATGATAAGGACAAACTCAGCGTTCATTGGCTTGGTTGACATACGCTGTGAACTAACCCTATAGCGTTTATAGGACTTTGTCACACAACTAACCGCACCCCGTTGAGCAGCAGCCTCTAGCATCTTCCAAAGCGAGATGTTTCCATCTGTGCTATAGCTGGTCAGTATGTACTTGGCCTCGATCGTCTCTAGCAGTCTGGTGTATGCGTTAGCAGCAGTGTTGTGATTGTATGCCGAACGCCGCTTGGTCCGCCAATCAGTTCTAATTGCTGACTTGTTCTTACCTTCCACGTATGGAGCAATTATAGGTTTGTCCCATAGCGCCACTGTATTGAGAACATGATAGTTACTGCCGTAGGGGTGCTGGTTGTAAGGGGGATCGAGGTAGGCAATATCCACCACCACGCCAGCGGTCCTTAGCTGCAATGCAAGCTGTTGGGCATCCATTTGATATGCCTTGTTGTCATGCTTATTATCGTAGAGAACGGGTGGTCGTAGCTCGACGTTACTGAGGATGCGATACAAAGCCGTCTTTGTTTCACCACCCCAACCCCGATGAAAAGCTTTGAAGACACCGCTTGTATTGCTCGTATAGCTAACTGAATACATCATTGCAGCGAGTAGTACAGTGCGTTCATCCTCGCTTAGAAGTCCTCGTGCCTCCCATTCACATATCTGTTCACGCATAGCATCAATTTTCATTCCGTTGGCACGAGTGTAGAACATCCTCTCGCGATCAGGGTTGGGGCTTTCATCATAAGTAGGGCATAGATGAGTTGTAATATACCCCACTTTTGGCTCCGCATGATTGAGGGCATAGAATGTTTCTTCGCAGCCGCCCAAACGACTGAACGAAGGCATTGTATTGCATTGCACATAACAGCCATTGATAACCCCAGTATATGGTTCCCAGTCATTGGCAACAACCTTAAAGCCAGCAACCTTGGCAAACCGTGATACCACGCTGCTACCAGCGAAGAAGTCTGCGAAAGTGCCGCTGGCAACGCCTGTCTGGCGTACAGCTTCAGCTATCATCCACAATAGCTTGCGCTTGTTGCCGATGTATGGGATTAGCTGATTGTACAAATACTCTTTAGTTCTCAGTGCAGAATGCCTCTTGGCAGAATAGAAAAGCAGTGATTGATCCAGGCTCATTTGGGTTATATCCTTTTGGTATCCCGTTTATGGCAGCAGTTCATCATTCTTAGCTAATTGTAACACGCGTTGCTAACAGGCGCAACTTATCGTTCTCCAACGGATACGTTACAAGTTCTGAGGTAACTGCATGATATGTAGGGGCGAACAACGCTTCGCCCTGATAAGGCCCAAGAACTTGTTACACACCCTTCCGCAACGAACTTCCACCAATTTTCCCCAATTTCGCAAAAAGGTATTGACAGATTCAAAAACCTGTGATATTATCTTTGTGGGAACGCTCCCATAGCGTTCCCAAACTTAGAAAGCTGGTGGGAGCGTTCCCACAAAGAGGAGTTTGGGCAGTGACGCTCGAAGAGGTAGCCAAGCTAGCAGGCACATCGCGCTCCACCGTTTCGCGGGTTATCAATGATGACCCCAAGGTGAGCGACGAGGTACGCACGCGAGTCAAGCGAGTAATCGCCGAGACTGGCTATCGGCCCAATGCCTCAGCCCGCAACCTGGCAGGCAAGAGTACGCAGGTGATCAGCCTGCTGGTGCCGCGTTCACCCGTGGAAACCTTCAACGACCCCTTCTATAGTCTGTTGCTCAAAGGTCTGGCCTCGGTCTGTAACGACCGCGATTATGGGCTGATGCTGCTGATGCTCGACAAATCCGACCCTCACCAGCAACGCCGCTTGCTTAATACCCATAACACCGACGGCTTCATCCTCGGCCTCAGCCTGGTCAACAACAATCCGTTTATCCCCTACCTTACCGAACATAACGTTCCCTTCGTCTCAATTGGGCGACACCCATATTACAGCCGCATCAACTATGTGGATGTGGATAACGTTGGCGCAGCAGCCGAAGCGGTTCGCCACATGATCAAACTGGGGTTGCGCCGCATTGCCACCATCACCTTCAGCCTGCAAGTTACTGCGGGAGCAGATCGCCGCGAAGGTTATCTGCGGGCGTTGAACACGGCGGGTATTACACCCGACCCTGATCTGATCGTCGAAGGCGGCTTCAGCAGCCTGCAAGGCTACGAAGCGATGCGCCGCCTACTGCCCTTGCGCCCCGAAGGGGTGTTCGTCGCTAGCGACACCATGGCAGTAGGCGTTTATCGCGCCATCTATGAGGCGGGTCTGCGTGTACCGAACGACATTTCGGTTGTCGGTTTCGACGACAACGAGCAGGCATCACATCTTGTGCCTGCGCTTACCACCGTGCGTCAGCCCATCGCTGAACTGGGCGCGGTTGCCGCCGAGATACTACTCGATCAGATCAGCGAAGATAATAACCGACCAGTGCAGCGGATACTGCCATGTTCATTGGTGGTGCGCCGCTCGTGCGGCACGCCGGCATTGAACAACCAGATGGATGGCAATGCCAGAATAGAAGTCGGCTCGTACTTATCAGGACAATCAGGAATGGCCCAACGTTTGCGTTTTTCAGCGCCTCGCACAACGATATGTGCTGTAGGCTTATATAGCGACACCCTTCTTCGGACCAAACGCCACGCTGCGCCACGGCCGGGCGCGGATTGCGGCAATGCCGCCGCGAAGGGGAGCGGAACAACCACTGTTTGTTTATCGGTTAGTCTCACACCTGTAAGGAGGAAAATCATGAAGTTCGATCGAAAGTTCGCCCCATTCCTACTCTCCCTGGTGCTGGCCCTCGTCTTGAGCGCCTGCGACCTGGGTGGCAGTCCTACCGCAACCCCTGGCACCAACAGCGCGGGCAATAATACGGCGGCTGCCACCGCTACCACTGCTAGCACGGGCAGCAGCACGACGGTTGCCACCGCTACCGCCGTCATGAGCAGCACTGGCACCACCGCCGTGCCACCCACTGCCACCTATCCGATGGGCGACAGCAACCCCAGCGCATCCACTACCATCAAGCTTTGGATTATGCCCAACACCGGCAATTCCAAGGATGACATGATTGCTACGCTAGCTGGCTTCAAGACGTTGTACCCCAACATCAACGTTCAGGTAACTGTGCTGGACTGGGGCTCGGCGTTCACCAAGATCACCAATGCGGTAACTAGCGGCGAAGGCCCTGATGTTACCCAGCTTGGCACCACCTGGGTCGGCGCAGTCAGCGCCCTGGGCGGCCTGCGCCCCTTCACCGCCGATGAAGTAACCTCCATGGGCGGCCAGAGTTCCTTCTTCCCCGCCGCCTGGAACACCTCGCACCAGTTCGGCACCACCGACATCACCGCTATCCCCTGGTTCCTCGATGTGCGTGCGCTCTACTATCGCACCGACATCCTCAAGAACCTCAACATTGACCCCACCACCGGCCTCGACACCTGGGATCACTTCGACGCGACCATGGCTAAAGTCAAGGCGGCCAACGTCGTTACCACCACCTACGTATTCCCCGGCAAGAATGACTGGAACGTAGTTCACAACTTCGCCCCCTGGGTATGGAGTGGCGGCGGCGATATGCTCACCGCTGACAACAGCGCATCCGCCTTCAATAGCGATGCGTCACTCAAAGGCGTGCAGGAATATACCAGCTTCGTAACCAAGGGCTACACCCCCGTCTCCGTGCTTGAGAAGAACACCGCCGATGCGGAGAACATCTTCAAGTCGGGCGCGGCAGCGTTCGTAGTGGCTGGCTCGTGGATTATCGGCCAGTCGCACCAGACCAGCGCCAACGGTGGCTTCAGCGATATGGCCGCTGCTGGTAAGGTTGGCGTGGTACCTATCCCCGCTGGCCCCGCTGGTTCGATAACCTTCGTCGGTGGCTCTGACCTGACGGTGATGAAGTCGAGTACGCACCCGACCGAATCAGTCGCCCTGATCAAGTACCTCACCGGCCAACAGGCCAACGTGGCCTACGCCAAGCTGAGTGGCAATATGCCCGCCTCCAAGGCTGGTTATGGCGACCCCTACTTCAGCAACGACCCGATGTATCAGGTCTTCATCAAGGCGGCTGGCACTGGCAAATCTTATCCGACCATCGCTGCCTGGGGCCAGATCGAAAGCGCAATGCAGAAGAACCTCAGCGGCCTGTGGGATGATGTTGCTGGCGTGAACGGCACCTTCAGCCCCAGCATGATTAAGCCTCGCCTCGACTCCGCCGCGCAGGAAGTCAACGCGATTATCGCAGCCAACAAGTAAGGGGCGGGGTACGCCCCAAGGTTCTTTCCACCTGGGTTGGCGCAGGGGTAAGGTGGAGCGCCGCCGCCTTGCCTCTGCCCCGACCCAACCTGAAGGAAGAAGGTAGAATGTAGAATGTAGAATGGCTATCCCTGAACGTACCCAGCCGATTCCACAATCTACCTTCTTCCTTCTACCCTCTACCTTCCATTATCAGGAGGAGTATGTATGGCAACTCCACGAGCAACTACCGCTGTGCCGCAGGCTTTTGTCCAGCCGCGTCATGGACTGTGGTGGCGGGTGCGAAGGAATGGCTTCGCCTACGCGATGATCGCGCCTGCAGTGCTAGCGATGATCCTCGTCCACCTCATCCCCACCGCCCAGGCCATCTATATGTCCTTCCTCGACTTGCGGGTACGCACCCTCAAGCAGTTCCTCGGCGCACCGTTTATCGGCCTGAACAACTATACCGATGTGTTTAAGGCTACCAGCCCCCTTAGCTTTGGGCTAGCCGATGCCGCCCGCAATACTTTCTTCTATGCCATCGTGGTAAATATCGGCACCATCCTGGTCGGTCTGGGCGCAGCCTTGTTGATCAATCGCGAGTTTCGTGGACGCGGTATCATCCGCACCCTGCTGCTGATGCCCTGGATCCTGCCCACCTACATCGTGGGGCTGGTTTGGGGCTTTATGTGGCGGCAGGACACTGGCGCGATCAACAACATCCTGGTCGCGCTCGGCCTTACCGATCATCAGCACGCTCCATTCTGGCTGATCGGCCCCAACGTCTTCTGGGCGATCACCATCCCTACCATCTGGCGAGGCTTCCCCTTCACTATGATATTGCTACTCAGCGGCCTGCAAGTTATCCCTGGCGACCTGTATGAGGCGGCCAAGATAGACGGGGCTAACGCCTTGCAGAGCTTCCGCCACATTACTGCGCCGCTGCTCAAACCAGTGCTGTCCATCATCGTCCTGTGGGGGGTGATTGGCTCAGTCTATGCCTACAATATCGTGGCGGTAATGTTTGGCAACGGCGCGGGCTACCCCGGCGCAAACGGCGACCTGATGCAGGTGCTAATCCAGCGCCAGACCTTCCAGGGTTACGCCTTTGGCGCGGGTTCAGCAGTCAGCGTTATGCTGATGATCGCAATGCTCATCTTCGTCGCTATCTGGTATGCCTTCTTCCGTCAATCACTAAGCACCGAGCCAAAGAACAGCTAGGTTCGTCCCTACCCAAATCGGGCAGGCCCAAGCAGGAGGTGTGAAAATGGCTAGCACAGCAAGAGCCGTAAGACCAGCAGGAACCACGAGGCCGATTAACTGGGGACGCATCACCGGCAAGGTGTTGGCCTGGGTCGCGTTGCTGCTGCTCGTCGCCATTACGCTGTACCCTATCCTGATCATGGTGACGACCAGCTTCAAGAGCAATTCCGAGGCGCTCAGTAATACAACGCTGTTCCCTTCGGTGTGGCACTTCGATAATTACCCGAAGATGTGGGTTTCGATCAACTTTGGCAACTACCTGAAGAACAGCCTGATCATCTGCGGCTCGACTATGGTGGTGGCAACCCTGCTGGCAACCTTTGCCAGTTATGCCCTCGCCCGCTTCAACTTTCCGGGGCGTGATACCTATGGCATCGCCATACTGGCTACCCAGCTTATCCCTGGTATCATGTTCTTGCTGCCGCTATTCAACTTCTTCAAGTGGATGCGTGACAACCTCGGTATCCCGCTGCTTAACACTTACCTGGGCATGATTGTGCTATACGTCGCCTTCTTCCTACCGCTCAGTCTGTGGATTTTGCGTAGCTTCTTCGCCGCTATTCCGCCCGACCTTGAAGAGCAGGCAATGGTGGATGGCTGCAACCGCTTCCAGGCGTTCTACAAGATTGCCCTGCCACTGGCCCGCCCCGGCATCGCCGCTACCGCCATCTACGTGTTCCTCACCGCCTGGGATGAGCTACTCTTCGCCTGGGTGATGACTACCACCGACGATGTGCAAACCGTTCCGGTGGGCATTCGTCTCTATCTCGGCCAGGTTGCCGGAAACAAAAGTAACTATGAGCTGGCGATGGCCGCCGCTGTGGTCGTCACCATCCCGCTGCTGATCCTATTCTTTTTCGTGCAAAAGCAGATGATCAGCGGGCTGACTGCCGGTGCGGTCAAATCATAAGCAGACCCATGCCAAACCAACTTATTATCGTGCTTATGGGCGAGCCTTTGTGCGCCTGCGGCTGACACATTTATCATAAGGGAGCAACACATTGAATAAGCGATTCAGCGACAACTTCAAGTGGGGGGTGGCAACCTCCTCCTACCAGATCGAGGGCGCAGTCAATGAAGATGGCCGCAGCGAAAGCATTTGGGACCGCTTCTCCAGCAATACTGCCAACATCAAGGATGGCAGCAATGGCGCGGTTGCCTGCGACCATTACCATCGCTGGGAGCAGGATCTCGACCTGATTGCCAGCCTGGATACCAACGCCTATCGCTTCTCGATCGCCTGGCCGCGAATTATCCCCGGGGGGCGAGGTGCGGTCAACGAAAAGGGGTTGGACTTCTACGACCGGCTGGTGGATGGCCTGCTGCAACGCGGTATCGAGCCGTGCGCCACCCTCTATCACTGGGATCTGCCTCAATCCTTGCAGGATGATGGCGGCTGGGCCAACCGCGCTACCGTCGAGGCGTTCGCCGCCTACGCTGATGCAGTTACGCGGCGGCTCGGCGACCGGGTCAAGTTCTGGATTACGATTAACGAACCATGGGTTGTGGCGGCAATCGGCAACCTTTGGGGCAAGCACGCTCCCGGCCTGCGTGACCCCAACGTGGCGGCACAGGTGGGCCACCATGTGCTGCTGGCGCATGGTCAGGCCGTACCAATTATTCGGGCCAACAGCCCTGGCGCAGAAGTGGGCATTACTCTCAACTTTACTCCATCCTACCCTGCCAGCAACCACCTCGATGACCGCATGGCCGCCGCGCAGGTTGATTTGTTCACCAACAAGTGGTTCCTCGACCCGGTTTTCGGGCGTGGTTATCCCGATGGGCTGTGGCATAGCTTCGAGGCCAACCCGCCACAGGTACAGCCCGGTGATATGGAGACAATCGCGGTGCCAACCGACTTCCTGGGGGTTAACTTCTATAGCCGCAGTGTGGTAAGGCATATGGAAGGTAGCCACCCTCAGTTTGTCCAGGTTCCTGGCGCGACTTACACCGACATGGATTGGGAGGTTTACCCACCAGCCCTAACTAACCTCTTGCTGCGTCTGCACCGCGATTATGGAGCGCAGAAGTTGTACATTACCGAAAATGGCGCAGCCTTCAGTGACACCCCCGATGCAAATGGCTACGTCAACGACCAGCAGCGCCGCGCCTACCTTGAAAGCCACATCATTGCCTGCTCCGAGGCCATTGCCCAGGGCGCACCGCTGGCTGGCTACTATCTCTGGTCGCTATTGGACAACTTCGAGTGGGATGAGGGCTACTCGCGGCGTTTCGGCATTACCTACGTAGATTATGCCACCCAGAAGCGCACCCTGAAAGAGAGCGGCAAGTGGTACCGCGAGTTCGTGCGGGCCAATTTGCCAGTGGGGGTGTAAACTCGTGCCAGCGATAAAACGAGGGGCAGATAGACCTTAAACGGTCATATCTGCCCCTATTTTTTGTCGCCAGCAAGCAAATATGCTATAATTAGCGCAGAAAACTGGCGAGGATATTGGTTTGATGGCGGCGAAATCCGCTATGTAAGAGGGAGAATGGCAATGGACGAGGAACAGTTTTTGATGCAGGTAATGATGCACATTGACGAAGCCGAAGTGATGACCGTATTCTTTCCCCTGCTCAAGCGGGCGCTGGTGGTAGATACGCGCAGCAACTATGAGTCTGACCCGCTGATCGAGGTAATGCCGCAGGTAAGCTCGATGGAGGAGCGAGTGATGACCCTTGAACATCGCCGCCCCCAGCTAGGTCGCATCAAGGGTATCCTCGGCGTACCCTGGATGAAAGCGGTCAATAGCTTGATCGAGATGGGGGTAATGGGGCGCATCGAGCGGCGATTGATCAGCGCGGGGATGAGCGAAAGCGGGGCGGCGTTGGCCTGTGCCAAAGCAGTGCGCGACCTGCGTGCCGCCGAGTACCGCGAGATGGTGGCGCTCATTCGTGGTGAGGGCTACGAAACTATCTGGGAGCGGGCAGGCGATTAGAAGGTGTCGTCAAATTAGGTAGGTTGTACGCAGGGGCGAACCATGGTTCGCCCTTTTCACATTCTTGCTTAGTGGTTCGCTGCCCGCTCCGCGCCGATACTGCTGGTTTGGCCCAGCGCCGATTTGACTGCTTCGGCCTCCTCATCGGATAGCTGGTAGCTGGATTGCCCGTTGCGTAGCGGTTTGGCATAGAAGCGTGTGCCGCTACGCCCATGCAGGCTGCTGAAAACGAAGCCGTTGCCTAGCCGATCGAGAACCGCGACCGCGAAGCTCTGGTCGCCACCAGTATCGGCGAAGGGGTTGAAGCGCACCAGACCAACCCGCTGCAAGCTGTAGCGCGACTCGCCGATCAACGCCGCTACCTCTGCCCCCAGCTTGTTATGCTCGTTATCCAGGTTCGACAGTCGCCCCTGGGTATCGGCCAGGTGGTTGCCTAGCTCAGTTACCATATCTTCGAGAGTAAGCCGCTTTTCGCTAGCCAGCCCTTTAGTAAGCGCGGCACGGGCAGCAACCATGCGGTTAAGCTTCATTTGCAGCAAGCCGAGCCAGACCAGTGTGATTAGCAGTCCCCCCGCTAGCAGATACTCGGTAGTTGTCACAACAAACCTCTCCTTACACCATATTCAGTAATAATAGCATAGTGGGCGCTTCACTAGGGTGTGATTCATCACGCCCCTACATTTACAGTAGCGCCTGCTGGAATTGTTATTACACCAAAGCGGGGCGCGGCATTGGTTGCCGCGCCCCGCTGTTTGGGTTAACTATGCCCGATGATTAGTGTACGGTGAAGGGGGCAACGAAGTCCACACCGGAGCTATAGCCATGGAAGACGAACGAGTAGGTGCCAGCCGGTAGGCCGCCACCCTGCGCGTCAAAGTTGTCAAGCTCGACGAGGCCAGCGCCGTCAGCGTAGGTAGTAGCGCTGGTGCCAGCAACAATGCCGCCTGGAGCATTCACCCAGATGCCGATCTTCTCGCCGGGGGAGAAGTAGGGCATGACGATGTTCATGTTGGTAGGGTGCTTGCGGTTGGGAGCCTCGAAGGCCATCTGAACCTGACCTGCGGTGCCGCTCGACTTGGAGGAGCTGGCAATGGTGGTATTAATCAGGTTGGAGATAGCAACCCCACCCTGATCCGCATCGGTGAAGATGGAGATCGCATAAGCGATAGCGGTGTTGCTGCTGGTGCCGTTAATGGTAAGGCCCAACGCCCGCTGCTGCGGAACGAAGGTAAAGGTGCCGGTAACGATCTCACCAGGGGCCAGTGTGTCGGCATAGTGGGCAGTAAGCAGGTTGATCGAAGGGTCGGTGAAGATGCCAGTGACGAACGCGACGCTAGCGCCCATCGTGTCGGTGAACTTGGCGTTGGTCAATGCGAGGTTGCCAAGGTCGAGAGGTAGGCCGACCTCGACGTTGGTGGCATTGGAGCTGCCGAGGTTGATGGCAGCAACATCGAAGTTGAGCGGTTGACCGACGGCAGCGGTGATATCCTGGTCAACTCGTAGCCGCAATCCGATATTGGCGTGGGCGTGACCATTCGTGGCTGTGGTGCTAGCGGCGAGAGCTGGGCTGAACGAAGTCACCAGCATTGCCAACATCATTGCGCCAACGATAACTGCACCACGGGCCGACCACTTACGGTTAAACATATGGACTTTCCCCTTTCCTGATTAGGTTTGGTTATAAGGCTGCTTGCCATGCTGCCCTGCTCCATTGAGACAGGCACAAACCAACACGCCCTGTGTCCCCTTTGTATGCCTGATATTAGGTACGCCTGATATAGTCTAAGGCGTTGGACAAAGCAACACACTTGCAAGCATAATGTGTTCTTGCCCACTCATTATAGCAGCAACAAACTTAAAATGTCAAGCGTTAACCCGTACAATATTTTAGCCATGCCAAACGCAGAGAAATTATGTTAATATTACGCTGATTACGAAGCGGAAAGAGGGACGGATGGCTAATGCGCTAGTGTTGCAAAACAGCAGTATCTATACCATGAACCCACGCCAGCCGCACGCCACCGCGCTGACTATTCGCAATGGGCGAATTAGCTATGTTGGCGACGACGGC
This sequence comes from Chloroflexia bacterium, assembly GCA_038230695.1. Lineage (GTDB taxonomy): Bacteria > Chloroflexota > Chloroflexia > QHBQ01 > QHBQ01 > QHBQ01. The sequence goes on along the minus strand of JBBRMT010000019.1, from coordinate 19,192 downwards.
GCAGCGGCGCAGGCAGCAGGTGGAAGTGGCGCTAAGGTGATTGATAAGGGCGGCACGGTACTGCCGGGGCTGACTGACGCGCACATCCACTTTGGTTGGTACAGCCTGGAGTTGCGCGGGGTTGACCTGGAGGGCGTGGCTAATCTGGAGCAGGCATTGGTGATGGTGCAATCGCGGGTGGCGGCCACACCGCCGGGCGAGTGGATCAGCGGCACAGGCTGGAATCATCACCTGTGGGGCGGGCGCTTGCCCACCCGCCAGCAACTCGATGCCATTGCGCCACATCATCCGGTGCTGCTGACACGCAAGGATGGGCATAGCATCTGGGCGAATAGCGCCGCGCTGGCGGCAGCGGGCATCAGCGCCGCTACTCCCAACCCTCGCGGTGGGGTGATTATCCGCGACGAACATGGCGAACCGAGCGGGGTGGTGCAGGAGAACCCGGCCATGCGGCTGCTCTATCAGGCCATGCCGGAACCGAGCATGGCGCAGATAATAACCGCCTACGAGCAAGGGATGCAGCAGGCGCATCGGTTGGGGCTGACTGGCATCCATAACGTGTTGCCCGACGTGGGTGGCGGCGCGGAGTTGGCCGCTTTGCGCCAGATGCGGGCTGAGGGTCGGCTCAAGCTGCGGGTGTCTTACCTGATCAGGCCGGATTTGTTGGAAGCGGCGCTGGCGGCGGCTGAAATATCAGGCGATGGTGACGACTGGTTGCGCTTCGGCCACCTCAAGTTGTTCACGGACGGTTCACTTGGTTCGCTGACTGCCGATATGCTAGAGCCATTTGCGGGCAGCAATTCGCGGGGGGTGGAGGTGACCGCCCAGCATGAGTTGGTGGCGCTGACGCAGCGGGCGGCGGCGGGCGGCATCGCGGTGGCGATCCACGCCATCGGCGACCGTGCAGTGCGGCGGGCGTTGGATGCGCTGGCGGAGGCCCGCCGGATAGAAGGTGGGACGAAGCTGCGTCATCGTATCGAACACGCGCAACTGGTGGACCCTGACGACTTTGCCCGCTTCGCCGCGTTGGGGGTAACTGCCTCGGTGCAGCCGATGCACGCGCCTTCCGACTGGCAGGTGGCGGAGCAGCACTGGGGCAAGGCGCGATCGCGGCGCGGCGCATATGTCTTCCGCACGCTGCTCGATTACGGCACGAGGCTAGCCTTTGGCTCCGACTGCCCGGTGGAGACGCTTGACCCCATCGCTGGTATCCACGCTGCCGTCACCCGCCAGCGGGCTGATGATACCCCGGCTGGCGGGTGGAACGCAGAGCAACGCCTGAGCGTGGCCGAGGCATTGGGCGGCTACACCACCGGCGCAGCCTACTCCACGGGCGCAGAAGCCAGCCAGGGCAGCCTGGAAGTGGGCAAGCTGGGCGACTGCGTGGTGTTGGATACCGACATTTTCGCCATCACTCCGCCGCAGATCAAGCAGGCGCGGGTGGTTTACACCATTGTAGGGGGCGAGGTGGTGTACGGTGATCGGTGATTGGCGGTGAATGTGGGATGACTGATTAAACGTCCTTCTCACCTTCTTGGCGGGCGAGGACAATCAATGGGATTTGGCGAGTGATTTTGGCCTGATGCTCGTTGAAGAAGGGATACTGGGCCGCCACCATCTCCCACAATTGATGCCGCTCCGCCCCTGTGGTGATGGTGGCAGTGGCGACGTAGGTTTCGCCTTTTGCTTCGACGGTCACTTGGGGGTGAGCGACGAGGTTGTGATACCAGTCAGGATGGTTGGGTGCGCCCGCATTGGAGGCCAGCACAATCAGGCGGTTGCCATCAGGAATGTACATCATTGGCGTGGTGCGGGGTTGGCCGCTTTTCGCGCCGATGGTGGTGAGCAACAGCATCGCTCGGTCTTCCATCGGCCCGCCGCGCTTGCTCCAACTGGCGCGGAATTGCTCGATCAGCTGACGATTGTAGTCTTTCTGGTCGCTCGGGCTCAATCGAGGTACGCTTTCAGCTTGCTGCCACCGTAGCGCGAGTGTCGCAGCTTGCGTAGTATTTTGGCTTCAATCTGGCGGATGCGTTCGCGGGTAATGTTGAACTCTTTGGCAACTTCTTCGAGGGTACGATAGTGGCCGTCGTTCAGGCCAAAACGCAGCACGATGATCTGGCGTTCGCGCTCGGATAGGTTCTGCAGCACTGCATCAATTTGCTCTTTGAGCAGCCGCTGGGTGGCCTCCTCCATCGGAGTCGCCACCTTCTCGTCCTCGATGAAGTCGCCCAGAAAGCTGTCCTCACTCTCGTCTAGCGGCGCTTCCAACGAAACAGGGTGCTTGGCAATTTCAACAATGCGTTGCACCTTGGCCAGCGTCAGGCCCATCTCTGCGGCAATCTCCATCTCGCTCGGTTCGCGCTGCAAGCGTTGCTGCAAATCGTGAGAGGCCCGCTTCAGGCGGCTAATTGTCTCGCTAACGTGGACAGGCAGGCGGATGGTGCGGCTCTGGTCGGAGATAGCACGGGTGATCGCCTGGCGGATCCACCAGGTAGCATAGGTGCTGAACTTATAACCCAGGCGGTGGTCGAACTTGTCGCTGGCCCTGATCAGGCCGATGTTGCCCTCCTGAATGAGGTCGAGCAGGTTGAGGCCGCGATTGATGTAACGGCGGGCAATGCTGACCACCAGGCGCAGATTGGCCTGCACCAGTTGCTGCTTGGCGGCCAGGCCATCCTTCTTGCAGGCTTCCAGTTCGCGCACGCTGCGGCCATCAGGGGCAACGTGGTTGGGGCTATCAACTGCAAACAAATGCTGGATGCGGGGCAGTTCGGGCAGATCCACCATCCACGGTTGATCCACCGCATCGTAGCCGCTGCGTTGCAACTCTTTATCCGCAAACTTGCCCGCTTCGATACGCTGGGCCAGGTCGGCCTCGTCGAGCGCCTTGAGCAGCGGGGTGCGGCCAATCTCACGCAGGTAGAGACGCACCGGGTCGTCGGTGCTAAGGCCATCGGCGTTGAGGGCGCGTTCGAGGTAGTGTTCAATCTCCGCCTCGCTGCGGGCAACCTCAGCCTCCAGTTCGGCGAGCTTGGCGGGGGGAATGTCCTCTTCGATATGCGCTTCTTCCAGCGCACTCGGCTCGATCAGGATGCTGTAAATCTCGTCAATCTCGTCTATGCCATCGCCAATGTGGTCGGCATGGTTGAGCGGCGCGACAGGCGGCACCAGCGGGTGTGCGCCGTTACCATTGCGGTTAGCAACGGGCGAGGGCGAAGCGGCTGTTGTTGGCGCGGCCACCCCTTTGGCGCGGCGGCGCTTCTGTTCCACCAGGTTAGAAGGGGCGGGGAGCGGTGCTGGGTTATCGTAGTCAGCCACAGGCGGTATCCTTACACTAATCCAATTCGATGCGTTGCGGGCCATGCTTGGTCGAGGCGGCGCGGCGGGCGTTAGGGCGGCGGCGCGGTAGGCTAGGGCTGAGGGGGTGAGTAGCCTCCACCTCCGGCATATAATCTTCCGCGACCTCTTCGCTATCCATGCCGCGCAGGCTGGCATCAATCAGCGAACGGGCGGCGAGCAGCAATTCGCGGCGGAAGTTGCGACTGTGGCGGGCGGCCTGCTCTGGCAGCAGCCGCTCTTCGAGAAAGCCGATTATATCAGGCATCGCCCAGCCACCACTCTCGTCGCCAGCATCCAGTTCGCGGCTGCCGAAGTCGAGATCTGTATCCTCATCGCTGATCTCGTCATCGTCGTCCACCACGATCTCGGCCATGCTGCGCCCCCCTTGCAGGAAAACGCCCTCGCCGCTGTGCATATCCAGCATCAAGGTGTCGCCGTTGTCGTCGTTGACTAGCACCAGCGTTTCGATTTCTTCGGCGTTCAACTGGGCTTCGCCGCTCACATCAGCGCCAGCCATGGCACCCTGCGCCGCCTCGTTATTCACCTGTTCGTCGGACATAACCGCCTCCTTTGTAATATACACCGACAAAGGCCAAATGCTTCAGAGTTTACCTGACAAACGGTTTGTTATTCGCATCGGCGAACTACCCACACTCTGCGCTTCACTTCAATTGAAATTGATGACCAGCCGCCCATCCTCGAAGCGTGCGCCATGTGGCGACAGGGTGGTGAGGACGCGGGGGAGAATGATGTTGCGCTTGTACCAGCCGACCTGCACGATAAGCTCGTCGCCAGTCTGCAGCAGGTTGATGTCGCTCTTGGTGGCGAGTGGCAGCGGCATACTGAGGGTATAGCCCTTGCCGCCCACCTGCGGCCTGACTTCCTGCGTCCGCCCGGTAAAGAAGATGGCCGAAGGGTCGCGGTCGCCATATACCGCTTCGCCCATGCGCTGCAGCATCGGCAGGCCCACTACCTCCTGGTCGAAGAACGGCCCCTTCAGGATGGGAACGGGGGAGAAAGCCTCGTCAATCAGGCCCAGATAACGCTTCTGGCTGTCCTTCCAGGCGGCAAAGTAAGGGTCATTGACTTCAGCAGGGATAACGCGGTTGCACACGATCAGGTCGGTGGCGTAGCCAAACAGGTTGAGGTAGGTATAGATGCGCTGCGCCTCCTTAACCACCATCTTTTCAGCATTGAGGACGATGCGTACTGCCGACTCCTGCGGGTTGACCAGAATGGTGTGGATGTGCTGCAACTGCTCCATCAGGTGCCTGACTGCATCGAAGATTTCGTCCTTGGGCATCGGCATATTTGTCATGGTACGCATTAGCGGGCGCATGACTTTGGCCGCCGCTCGCTGGATGGGGAATATTTTTTGCAGCCACCACTCGCCCATTTCGGGAAAGGATAGCAGGCGCAGGGTTTCAGCAGTGGGGGCGCAATCCACGATGACTACATCGTAGTTGCCGCTCTCGCGGTGGGCAATGATGCGTAGCAAGCCCGCCAGTTCCTCGCTGCCGGGCAGCACACTCATCTCCGCCGCCATCGTCCCTTCCATGCCCTGCCAGGATAGCAGGCTAGTGACATAGTTCTGCACCTTCTCCCAGTTGAGGTCTATCTCGTGCAGAACGTCCACTTCCTGACCCCACAGGTTGGGGGCAACCAACACTGGCTCCGGGCCAAGCGCAGTATCCAGCGAGTCGGCCAGCGAGTGCGCCGAGTCGGTGCTGAGGATAATGGTGCGATAGCCAAGCTGGCTGAGGCGCAAGGCGGTAGCCGCCGCCACGCTGGTCTTACCTACGCCCCCCTTGCCGGTATAAAGCAGTATACGCATGAATATTACCTTCTATCCAAACCTGGGCAGCTTGCCATCGCCCCTACTCACAAAACGGTGGGCGCAATCTGCCTCTAAGGAATACAACAGTGCCTACTTACAAAAACGCGGCGCGGATTGCAAGGTTGCAAGATTGGGCGCAACGCCCGTCGCGTCTGTGGGATGAATTATAGCACATTGTCAAGGCGGGTTCAAGCGCGGGCGAGTTCTGGGGTTTGAGGTTTGAGGTTTAAGTGATTATGTACTCTCTATTCGTGGCGTTTCGCAGGGTAAGATGATATAATGACGCGGCCAGTTTTCGTAAGTGGGGAGGATTAGGGATTGGGCAAGGTCAAGCCACTGCCGCTGTTCGGCGAGCAGCCTGCAGCATATGAAGAAGCGCCCCAGCCGCGCAAGTCGCGGGGTGGTAAGCATGAGGATGCCGCCCCTGGTGATGCCACCCAGGGCGCGATGAATCATGCCCCAGCGGGCGATGGCTTGCCTCTGCTGCTGGTGCGGGCCGCCGAGGGCGATGCGACGGGGCTGCGGAGGGCGGCTGATTTTGTGGCGGCGGCAAGCGAACGCGGCTGGCAGCCGTTGGTGATTGCCAGCATCGGCACCCTGGCCGGGGCGATGGAGCTGTACGTTGCCGCCCAGGCCGCTGACGACGGAGCCAAGCCTTTGCTGGGGTTGACGCTGCCCTTGCGGGTGGGCGAGACGGTCGAGGTTAAGGGCAAGCGTGAGCAAATCGCCGCAACCACGTTGCTGCTGCTGGCAAGGGACGAGCGCGGCTGGGCTAATCTGCGCCAACTGGCGGACAAGGGCCACGCCCTGGATCTCGACAGCCTCAACCTTTGTGGCGCAGGGTTGACCGTTATCAGCCTGGGCTGGGCGGCGATGGCGCTGACGGGGGGTAAGAAGGAACAGCTTGCCCTAAATCGCGCCCTGATGGTGGCGAAGCAGGCTTGCGATGGACAACTATATCTCGGTGTGGATGCTGGTGAGGCGCAACAGGCAGGCCGTCTGGATAAGCAAGCGGCGGAGATTGGCCTGCCGCTGCTGGCGCTGCATTGCGCCGACTTTATTGATGCAGGCGACGCAGCCGCTTACGCCGCGCTATGTGCCTTGCACAGCCTGCCCACGCCCGATGCGCCGCGTCCGCTGCTGCCCGCCGACGAGGCCCGCGCCCGCTTCGTGGCTTTGCCTGGGGCGCTGGAAGCCGCCTCTAGCCTGGCCGCGACGGTCAAGCTAACCCTGACCGCTGCGCCACTTACACCATTGAATCCAGAGCTTAACCCTTTGGATGAGCCGGGGAGCGGGGCAATAGCCAGTTTGCAGAAGCGGCTAGCCGAGTTGCCACCCCCGATTGGCACGGCGGCGAAGCAAGAGTTGGCGGCTGTGGATGCGGCGGGCTTGACCTTCGCTTATGCTCTGGCCGAGCAGTTGGCGGCTTACGCCCGCGTCGAGGGTTTTGCCGTGCGTGTTGGCGCGGGACAGGGTGGTGACAGTATGGCGCTGGCCTTCGGCGTAGGCGCATTGCCCGCAGAGTTGCTGCCAGTTCAGGGTAAAGTTAGTCGCAGCCTCTGCCTGGAATATCCCAGCGGGCGGGAGCAACAACTGCTGGAATATGTAGCAAAGCAATATGCTGACCGCGCCTGCCTGCTGCTGCCACCACCACGCAGCGGATTGCGGAGCGCGTTGCGTGAGGCAGCGAAGGCCAGCAACGCAACTGCGGACGACCTGGCCCATCTGCTGCGGCGGGTGAGCGATGAAGGCGTTGCCGACTTCAGCGACCTGAGTGAGACGCAACTTGCGCTGCTAACCCTGGCGCAAAGCCTGGCGGGGCGACTACGGGCGGGCGAGGGCGGCAGCCGCAGCCTGCTACTAACCGCCCAGCCAGCCGGCGAAACCCTACCGCTGGAGGCGGCATCGCCGCTGCCCACCTTGCGCCTCAGCAGGGCCGCCGTTGCCTGCCTGGGCGGGGTGCGGATTGACCTTTCGCCCAGCGCGGCTCTGGACTTGCTGGACAAGGTGGGCGGAGGGGCGGTGGATATTGCGCTGGATGATGCCGCCACGCTGGCCTTGCTGCAAGCGGGCGAAGCCGACGACATCGAGGGTGGCGGGTTGTTGCCTCCGGTGGGCAGTGTCGGCGAACTGGTGACGGCATTGGCGGCGCAGATGGCGGTGGGTGACAACGATGCCAACGCCCGCTGCCTTGCCTGGGACAACTATCGCCTTGCCTACCTCAAGGCGAACCAACCGCAGCAGTATTATGCCGCCACGACCGGGCCGCTGGGCCTGCATCCCCTGGCCGCCCACGCCGAACACTGGCGGGCGGCCACTGCCGACGGGCGGTTGTTCAGCAGCGCGACGTTGCCACCAACCGGCAGTCGCGGGCGGGCGTTGGGGATGATGCGCGGGCTACGGCGTTTGGTTGCCAACGATGGCAATCCACTGGTGGCAGCGCGGCTGCACGATCTGGCGGGCGAGTTGCACATCTTTGCTTATCCGCCCACGCACACGCAACTGGCTGCTGCCGATGGGCGGCTGCTGCTGGCCTATGGTACGCTGCTGATCGCCGAGGGTCAGGCTGCGCTGCTGGTCGAGCAAATCAGCATCTATGAGGGCGGTGCAATCGGCCCGCTGCCTGTACCCTCACCCAGCATCTCCCAGAGGGAGAGGCGAAGTAATGTGCCAGGCGACATCTTCGACGTTATCGGCGAACTAACGACCAATACCACTAAGTCGGAGCCAGTACAAGTAGAGAGGACAACCACCACAACCGTGAACCGTGCCAACTCCAATAATGGCAGCAGCACCCGCGCTTCAGGCAAGGAGGGTGCGAAGCAGGGCGGCAAGCCTGCTGCCCCCCCGCCCACTGCGACCGCCTGGGTGCGTCGCCTGCACCTGCGCCTGCCGGTCAGCGACGATGCCGATGCTGATACCGAGCGGATGCACCAGATCGCCGAGGTCGCCAGGCATAACGGCGGCCCCGACCTGCTGCTGCTGTTCATCCGCAGCGGCAACTATGAGGTCAGGATTGAGCCGCGTGGCTTCAACGTCGAGGCGGACAGCTTCAAACGCGAGGTTAGCGCCGCGCTGGGCCATGACCCCATCTTCGACGAGGATCAGGTCGAGGTGGCGCAGGGGTAGGGATGAGGTATGGGGGATGCGGGTTGAGGGACGTGGGACGTGGGACAAGGGACGTGGGGCGAGTAGATGAACCAGGGGAGCATTGCTTACACCCATGTGCAGCGCAGCAATAATTGGTGTAGCCGACAACACCACAAGGCAGAGCAGTGCGGCGGGGGCAAGATAATCGGTAAGCAGGGGCAAGCCGTAGCTGCTCAGGTGGCTGACGGCAGGGGAGTTGATTTGGCCGCCGAGCAGCATCGCCGCCATCCTTACCAGGGGCGACTGCCACGGAACGAATTGCGAGGCGGTGTAGTGACTGGCAATATCGCCCGCAGGCGGCAGGTCGGCGAAGAAGGCGGCCTGGAAGCTGACCAGGGCGCTGAGTAGCTGCACCGCGCCACCAAGCGCAAGTAGCCCGCCAAAGGCAAACTTATGCACCCGCCGCCAACTTACGAAGTCGAGCAGCAGTGTGCCGAGCGGCAGCAACAGCAGGGGAGTTAGCGGCATGATATAGCGCGGCCCCCAGGCAAGGTCGCCACTCCAGAACGATAGCCGCGCATAGAATAGCAGCAACAACCCGCTAATCGCCGTCCATAGCGCAGCATCCCAGGCGTGACGGCGGTAGAAGCGGCTTATCGACCAGGGCAATAGCATCAGCGGCGGCGAGTAGAGGAACAGGCTCTTGCCAGGGCTGGCAAGCATCCCATAGATGCCGGTTAGCTCCGCGCTGATGGTCGGCGTGGCGAAGGCGGTCGCGGTGTAGCCGGGATTGAGGGGATCGCCGTTGACAAGCAGGTTATAACCGACGTTGGCAACAATTGCCAGCAGCAGCGGCGTAGCCAGCAATATACCGTGCCGCATTATCGCGCCGCCAGTCATGCCCGCATGACGTACCCGCAGCAGCCACCAGCCCGCCACCAGCAACCCCACCAGCGCATACTCCTGCTTGACCAGAGTCAAAGCCGCTAGCAGCAGTCCTGCCCGTATCAGCCAGATTTGGTTATAGGACACAACGAATCTCGTCGCTATATCCGTTGTCTCCGTTTGTCCGTTGCACAGTCCGTTGGCTGTATCCGGTTTCCCAGATATTGATGTAGGGCGAGCTTCTCCCCTCACCAAACCTACCCGCAGGGAACCCACAAGGGGTTTCCCCGCAAGGGAGAGGCTTTTTGCGGTAGCGCCATCAGCTTTCCCTGCTGGGGAGAGGCTTTTTGCTGTCTCGCTATCGCTATCGCTAGCGCCGAAGTAGCGCAGCAAACAAAAGGCCAGCGTCAGCAGCAGGGTGGCTAGCAGCAATTCGGCGCTGGTCAGCAGCGCGTAGGCGAAGATGGTGGTTGCGCCGCCGCCGATCACGGCAAGGCCAATTGCCACATTGCGGCGACGATAGAGCAGCAGGGCGGTGTGGTAGAGCAGCAGCGCCAGCAACGCTCCCAGCAATGGGTTCAGCAGCGTGACACTGAACTGGCGCAGAGCGGGCAGCGGAGTGCGGAGCGCCTGCTCCAGTATCAAAACGGGAGCAAGCAGCGGCGCATCCGCCAGACTAACGCCGAGGCCATATTTGCTGTAGGTTGCGCCGTAGACTGGGCTGGGCAGGGTGAAGCTGTGGCGTACCAGCAGGCTCTCGGTCGCCAGGTATTTCACCTTGTCGTCATCGGCAGTGAATTGGCCGGGGGTGAGCAGCAGATATACGGCGAGGGCAGCGACGAATAGATACCATCCCACCCGTGCGTTGCTGGGAGCGGGGCGGCGGATGATGTGGCCGAAATATGTCAACACCAGGCTAATTGCCAGCGCGGCCAGCAGCGGGACGATATATAGGGCGAGCAGCGGGCGATAGAGATACAACGCCGGAATAAGCGTGGCAATCGCCAGCAAGCCCGCGATTAGCCCCAACCACCAGTTGCCCCGCCAACCCAGCAGCGTTGCCAGCAGCACAGCAATGGCGAGGGACAATGGCAGCCACAGGTCGAGGGTTGAGGTGGGGTCAAGCGACTGCACGGCAACCGCATCGAGCGGCAAGCCCAGCCGATTCAGGCCGTTGACATCGGTGAAAGCCGCGCTCTCGATGGTAAGGTTCAGGCCTGAGCGCATTAGCGCGGGGCTGATAGTCGCGGTGTACCAGTTCCAGCCAGGGTGCAGCGGCAGCGTGGCGACGGTGTAGCCAGCAGCCCGCAGGGTCATGGTCAGCGGCGTGGCGGTAGGCCACCAGTTCGCTCCAGTGCGGATGCTAACCAGCAGCGGCGCAGTAGTGTCCAGCGCGGGCAGACGCACGCCAGCCTCGCCATCGCTCCAGCGATAGCTAACGTTATCCACCGTGCCAGGCAGGCCCATGCCAGAGATAAATGGCGCATCGAGCGGGCCGCCAACATCCAGGCGATAGCTGGTCAGGGGCGCAGCGGCGGGCAGCGACAGCAGCAAGGCCAGCAGGCTGAGGGCGAAGGCGGCGGCAATCCTATTGCGTTGTGGGGGGGGGATGCTCATCAGGTTTCAGTTATTATAGGCAGGCCGCCGCCAAATCCTTCACTTTAGGGTAATATTTACAGCTAGCTAGTTGCAAATTGACGCGAAGGCGCGTATAATAACTATACATAACATTAAATCAGCACAGGCGGCGGGCGCGGTAATGGCGTTTAATCCTGATACCTACATCCAAGCAGGGGCGACTGGCCTGGCCTATAGCGGGCTGGCACAGGGTATCTGGCTGTCGTTTCGAGTGCTGAACCTGCCTGATTTGACTGTAGCGGGCAGCCTGGCGTTGGGCGGTGCGATAAGCGGCATTCTGATTACCATTGCGGGCTGGCAGCCGCTGGCAACCTTGCCGGTCGCGTTGCTGGTGGGGATGCTGGCGGGGCTGGCGACCGGCCTGCTGCACACCAAGCTGAAGATCAACGCGCTGCTGGCGAGCATCCTGGTGATGACCGGGCTGTATACCATTACCTTGCGAGTGATGAGCATTGGCGCGGCGGGCGGCATCCGCAGCGAACTGTCGCTCTACAACGGCACTGAGGCGCAGCTAAGAGATATGCTGGCCTGGCTGCCGGTCTCGGTGCAGCAACGCAGCGCCATTATTATGATCGCAATCGCCATCGTCATGACCCTGCTGCTCTACTGGCTGATGAGTTCGCAACTGGGGCTGGCGATGCGGGCGACAGGTGTTAACGAGCAGATGGCTCGCTCGGTGGGCATCAATACCGACAATATGAAGATGCTGCTCCTAGCGGTGAGCAACGGCATGGTGGCGGTCAGCGGGGCGTTGGTGGCGCAGAACAACAGCTATACCGACGCGAACGTGGGCAACACCGCGATCGTGGTCGGGCTAGCGGCGGTGATACTGGGCGAAGTGGTGGTTCGCAGCGCGGCGGTGGGCTGGGCGCTGATTGGCGCGTTGCTGGGCAGTGTGATTTACCATATCGCGGTGCAGATCGCCCTCGCCCAGCAGGTGCAGGTAACTGATACCCAGCTTGTCACCGCCCTACTGGTTATTCTCGCGCTGGCTCTACCGCAAATTGGCAGCCAGTTCCAACGCCTGGGCCAGCGGCGTAGCGCGGCATAACCCCTCCCCAAAGGGGAGGCCGGGAGGAGGACCGAGCATTACTTTATCCCTCATTATTCGGTGGTATAGGAGCGATGATGCTGGAGATCAGCAACCTGCGTAAGACCTTCAACGCAGGCACCGCGCATCAGGTAAAGGCGATCAGTGGACTGAACCTGGGCATGGCGGCGGGCGAGTTCGCCACGATTATTGGCTCGAACGGCGCGGGCAAGAGTACGCTGCTCAACCTGATTGCGGGCGCGTACCAACCGGACGGTGGGCGCATCAGCATTGCGGATCGCGACGTGACCACCACGCCGGAACACGCGAGAGCCGCGCTGGTGGGGCGGGTGTTCCAGGATCCGCTGCTCGGCACCGCCGGGGCAATGACCGTAGAGCAGAACCTGGCTCTAGCAATGCGACGGGGCAAACGGCGCGGGTTGGGCTGGGGAGTTGACCGTCAGATGCGCGAACAGTTCCACGCACGGCTGGCCGCGCTGGGCATGGGACTGGAGCAACGGCTGGGAACGCGAGTGAGCCTGCTCAGTGGCGGGCAGCGTCAGGCGTTGACTATGCTGATGGCGACGCTGGCCCGCCCCGAACTGCTGCTGCTCGATGAGCATACCGCCGCGCTCGACCCCGCTGCCGCGCCACGTATCGCCGACCTTACCGCGCAGCTAGTCAAGGAACAGGGGTTGACCACCCTGATGGTGACGCACAACATGGCGATGGCGTTGACGATGGGCAATCGCACGCTGATGATGCACCAGGGCGAGATTATCCTCGACCTGAGCGGCCCGGAGCGGGCGCACACCAGCGCAAGCGAACTGGTGGAGCGTTTCGCCAGCCGCAACCAGGAATTGCTATCCGACCGGATGTTGTTGGGCTAAATTAAAACAGCGGGCGGGCCACGATGTCCGCCCAGCCAAAGGAGGAACCTATGAGTAGGAAGTGGCATAAGGCTAGCACAATAGTGGCGATGCTGGCACTGGCGCTGGTGATCAGCAGTTGCGATTTGTTTGGCAGTAGCCCTGCGCCTACCCCCGGCCCCACCGCAACCGCCAGCGGCACGCCGACTAAAAGCGCGACCGCCAGCGCGACCAGCACCACGGGCAGCGCGATGAGCATTACTCCGTCAACGGTGATGACCCCGACTAGTGCGGCTAGCAGCAAAACGCTAAAGGTTGGTGTAATCGAGACAGTCAACCAGCCTGCGTTGATCGCCGCCACTCAGGGCGTAACCATGGCCTTCCAGGAGAAGGGTTATACCGAAGGCCAGAATATCCACTTCGACATAAAGGACGGCAACCTCGATCCCACCAACCTGGCGGCGATCGGCGCGGCCTTCGCTGACCCTTCTGCAGGGTATGACGCGATCATCGCGGTTGGCACCCCGGCAACGGCGGCGGCAATGAAGGCATCTGCAGACACGGGCAACAAGCTACCCCTCTTCTTCGTCGCAGTCTCCGACCCATATGGCTCGGTTCCTGGCACCGCCAAGTTCGCCAACTCGGCCGCCGACCATGCCGCCAATATAACCGGCATCCAGGACTCGCCGCCGGTGACGGATGCGCTGAAGCTGCTGCAGCAGGTGCTGCCCAAGGTCAAGAACGTTGGCCTGCTCTGGAATCCTGACGAGTCTAACTCGGTCTATACCAGGGTGATTGCTGACCGCGCCGCCGCCTCGCTGGGCTTCACCATCATCGAGCAGCCCGCGACCAAAAACGTCAACCTGGTAGAAGCGGCAAATGCGCTGGCCGACAAGCAAGTGGATGCCTTCTTTGTCTCCACCACCAACTACGTTGTCACCGGCCTACCCAGCATTGCCCAGACGGGAGCCGACCACAACCCCAAGATACCTTTGTTTGGCAACGACTTTATCTCCGCCACCCGGGGCGCGTGCCTGGCCTACGGCCTCGACTATGTGGACTCGGGACATAAGGTAGGGCTGATGGCCTGGGAGGCGCTGACCGGCCAGCAGCAGGTCAAGAATATGCCAATCCAACTGCAAACCAAGACTGCACTCTACGTCAATACCTTCTACGCGCAGCAGCAGGGCGTAACCATCCCTGCCAGCGTGCTATCGCAAGCCGCCCAGGTGCTGAACGGCCCAGCCGCAGCGGCAGCCACGCCCACGCCGACGAAGTAGGGCGCAGGGAGTTAAAAGTTGAAGGTTGCAAGTCGGGGCGCATCCAGGTGGGTGCGCCCTCTGCTTTGGGGTGGGATAATCTGGTTGCTAGTGTTGTGACCGGGCGAGAGGCAGAAAAATCAGCATTGCGAGTAATGCGCCAGGGCGAACCGTTGCTCGCTCCTACAGAAATGAACTCACTCTTGGGGTAACTGCGTAAGTCATAAGTGAATAACGGTTAGCCCGCATTGTAGTCTTCACTGGCCCATTCCTGCTCCCGCTTCTCGATCTCGTAGCGCGACAGCGGCACCGGCTCGGATTTATCCTCGCGGCGCACATAGACCCTGCCCGCCACGCTATAGTTGGGATAGGAGCCGGGCGGGATGCTGATCAGCATCCCCACTTTTTGGCTGATCGGATCGGCGACGAAAACCGCCAGGGGTAGCGTAGGGGTCGGCTTGATCTTGGGCAGCGCCGCCTCGCGCAAGCGACGCTGGTAGTCGGCGGCAGCGGCAGCATCGTCCGCCGCGAACAGGCCGCGAAACTCGCGCGGTTTGTCGCGCACGCCGATAAATATCTCGCCACCTTCGGTGTTAGCAAAGGCGGCGATGTGCTTGGCGAGCTTGTCGTAGTAACTCGGCTCCAGGTGTTCCTTGAAGTCGAAGTGCAATCCCTCTTGCCGCTTCATCAGTTCGGCAACGCTGGGGGCGCGGGCAACTAGCTGGATTTGCAGCGGTGGGTGGGTGATGAACCACACTCCGCAGCGGGGGCAGCGGTCGCGGCGAGTGGGCAAGTCATCGAGCGGCTCATCGGGGCCAGGGCCGCGCTGCAAATCGAGCGGCAGCCCGCACGAGGGACACATCATCGCCGCACGCGGCAGGTTGGGTTGATAATGCGGCAAGCTCAATCCTTCCCTTTGTAGAACTGGGGGGCCAGCCACCAGACGATGCCGATCAACACCGCGATAATGGCAGTGACGATGATCGAGGTAGTGGTATCGAAGACGAAGGCGATCACAAACTGGGTGGACAGAATCAACGCGAGCGATAGCCCAACCACGCCCAAAATTATCATGGTTGTGGCAAATTGCACGAAGGAATGGGCGTTAATATCGTGCAACGGCAGGCGCTGGTGGGTGGCGGGGGCGCTGAAGCAGACCATGCTGGCGGTAGTGCTGATAAAGGTAGCGAGGTAGACCCATTTCTCGTTGGCGGCAACCTCAGCGAAGCGCGAGTTGAAGGGCAGCACGATGAGAAAGCCGCCCAGCACCTGCACCCCTTGCAAAAGGATACGGATCTCCTGTAGCAAACGGTCACCTTCCTTGCGCTCCTTCTTCTGCTCCTGGGTTTCGCCCTCGACTAGCGGGGGTTCGGCTACTTGCGGTTGCGGTTGTTGCATAATGTATCCTTCTGTCGCAGGCACTTGAATGTGGGTGGGAAGATGAGAATAGCTGATTGTAGCATAAGGTGTGCCAATACACAACAAGCCTCGGCTTATTTGCGGCGAATACGCAGGGATTGCAGATGGTATTTCATTGCCAGCGGCCAGCGGTTCAGCCACCCAACCCCTCGCGCAACGCGGTAACCGCTTGCCTGGTCATGCCGGTCACTTGCAACAGTTCCGCATCGGTGGCCGCGATGATACCCTTGACCGTGCCGAAGCGTTTGAGCAACTCCTTCTTGCGCTTGGGGCCAATGCCCTTTACCTCATCCAGCTTGGAGGCGATTGCCGCCTTAGCCCGCACACTGCGGTGATAGTTGATAGCGAAGCGGTGGGCCTCGTCGCGCAGCCGCTGCACCAGATAGAGCGCCTGCGAGTCGCGGGCCAGGAAGATTGACTGGGCCTCACCCGGCTTGAAGATCTCTTCTTCCCGCTTTGCCAAGCCCACGATGGGGATGTCGCTCATGCCCAGTTCGTGCAGCACCTTGTAAGCGGCGTTTAGCTGACCTTTGCCGCCGTCTATCACGATCAGATCTGGTAGCACTGCCCACGATGACCACGAAGCGGCATGGGCGGTGCGCTTCTCCCGCGCATTCGCCGCTGGCTCGATTAGATCGAGTTCGTCCGCGCCCTCGCTGGTAGCCGCCGCAGCGTTGACCTGCTCCTCGATACCTTCGGTTTCGACCGAGCCGTTATCGTGCGGGTCTATGCTGGCGATCGCTTCGGCTCCTTCGATGCTGGCGGTAACGGGCGCGGCATCAATTGCGCCCACACCACCAGCTTTGGCCCGTTCGCCTGCTGCCCGCTTCAGCCGCCGATACAGCACCTCCTGCATCGAGGCGTAGTCGTTCGACCCCTCCACCGTCTTGATCTTGAAGCGGCGATACTCGCTCTTCTTCGGCATCCCGCCCTCGAACACCACCATGCTGGCAACGCTGTTCGTCCCCTGCGTGTTGCTGATGTCGTAGCACTCCATCCGCAGCGGCCAGGAGGGCAGGGTGAGCGCCTGCTGCAAATCGCCCAGCGCGGCGGAGGTCTTCTGCTCGTCACTCAGCCACTTGAGGCGCAATTGCTCCAGCGTCTCCGCCGCGTTCTTCGCCACCAGCTCCACCAGTTCCTTCTTCTCACCGCGCCGTGGCACGCTCAGTACCACCTTGCTGCCCTTGCGCTGGCGTAGCCACTGCTCGATGATCTCTGTCTCGCTAATTGAGTTCTGCAACACCAGCTTCGGCGGTATGTAGCTGGCATCATCGTAGAACTGGGTAACGAAGCTGCTCAGGATCTGATTGGGCGACTCGTCGGCGGTGCCTTCCAGGATGTAGTGTTCGCGTCCCAGCAAGCGGCCCTGGCGGATGAAGAAGATCTGCACGCAGGCCTCGCCGTTCTCGCGGGCGAAGGCGATCACATCCTCATCATTAGGCTGGGTGCTGAACACCTTCTGCTGTTCCACCACGCGCTGCAGAGCAAACATCTGGTCGCGCAGATAGGCGGCCCGCTCGAATAGCAGTTCCTCGCTGGCTTGCTCCATCTTCACTTTAATATCGTCAATAATGCGCTCCTGCTTGCCTTCGAGGAACAGTACCACCTGCTGCACCGCGTGGTCGTAATCCCCCTTATCGGCCAGCCCGGCGCAGGGGCCGAGGCAGCGCTTGATATAGTATTGCAGGCACGGGCGGGGCGCTTTGCCGTCAATCACGATGTCGCAGGTGCGATAGGGGAACAGCTTGTCGAGCAATTCGAGGGTGCGCCAGGCGGTGCCGTTACCCGCAAATGGGCCGAAGTAGAGCGCCCCATCCTGCAACAGCCGCCGCGTCTGCACCACCCGCGGCCACTCCTCGTTGGTGGTCACTTTGATGTAGGGGTAGGTCTTGTCGTCCTTCAGCCGCACGTTGTACTTGGGTTTGTGCTGCTTGATCAGGTTGTTTTCGAGGATGAGCGCCTCTAGCTCGGTGTCGGTAACGATGTACTCGAAGTCGGCGATGTTGGCGACCATCTTGGCTACTTTGGGTGCCTGGTTCTTCAGGCTGCCGAAGTAGCTACGCACGCGGTGGCGCAACACCACCGCCTTGCCGACGTAGATAATCTCGCCCTTGACGTTCTTCATAATATAAACGCCAGGGCTGAGGGGCAATTCGCGGACGCGCTTCTCAAGCTGCTCCCGTATTGGATTGGGCGCACGATAATCGGTCATATCATTCCTTACGATAAATGTAGAATGTAGAATGTAGAATGAGTAGGGGTTATAGAACTATTGTACTACATGGAGGGGGGGATGTCAAGCGCAGTTGCGCTCATTTTAGGGCTATTGCAAAGTCGGCCCAGGCGCAATCTGCTTGCGCCTCTACAAGCACGTAACCCATTTAGGAGGGTGATTTATCACGGCCAAGCTGCCGACTTTGCAACAGCCCTAGCGCTGGTTCTTCGTAGAGACAGGTGGTAGCCCGCCCCTGAGAGCGTGATGGTCGGTAGCGGAGAGCTACAACTTTAGCCCTGCTTTGATGTGACAAAATCTTTGACAGCGCCGCCAACATCGTGTATAATAAAGGCGCATTGGGCTATCGTCTAACGGTAGGACGTTTGATTCTGGATCAAAAAGTTGGGGTTCGAATCCCTGTAGCCCAGCCGCCCGCTTCGGCGGGCCAATTTTTATATTCGGGCGTCGTCTAATGGTAGGACAGCAGCCTTTGGAGCTGTTTATCGGGGTTCGAATCCCTGCGCCCGAGCCGCCTACCTGTTCTCCAATCCCCCTTTAATGTCAATTACCCCAGCCGGTTTGCTTAACCGGCATTTTTTGCGCCATAAACAGTTCATTATTTCCCACCGCCTCTGATTGCAGCCGTGCGGCAATCATGCTAAAATACCGTTGCGAGTAAACGTAGACTGTATGAGGGCGCACCAATGGTCACCATCTACACTATCGGACATAGCAACATGGGCGTAGAGGCGTTGAATGCGCTACTGCGCCAGCATGGTATCGTCCTGCTGGCCGATGTGCGCTCCGCGCCGTTCAGTCGGCTGTGGCCGCAGTTCAACCAGGCGGCTTTGCGCGACAGCCTGCGTGCGGCGGGCATCGAGTATCTGTTCCTGGGCCGCGAACTGGGTGGGCGACCCGACGATGACCGCTTGCGTAACCCCAATGGCACGCCCAACTATGACGCGATGGCCCTCACCCCTCTCTATCAGCAAGGATTGGTGCGACTAATCGAAGTGGCAGGGCGGCAGCCAACCGCCATCCTGTGCAGCGAATCTAACCCCCACAACTGCCATCGTTACAAGCTGGTTACACCCACTCTCGAAGCGCAAGGCGTGACGGTGCGGCACATTCTTAGCGACGGCAGCCTGTTGCAAGACGCGCAAGGGAAACTATTCTGATGCAAGGAATCTACACCATCGGCTTCACCAAAAAGCCTCTACGCAAGTTCCTTACCCTGTTGCGCGAAGCGGGCGTAGATACAGTAATAGACGTGCGGCGGCATAATTCGTCGCAACTGGCGGGCTACGCTAAGAAGGATGACCTTGCCTGCATCCTCGAACTGGCGGGTATCGGCTACCATCATGCCCTGTTCCTCGCTCCCTCCGACGAATTGCTCGACAGCTACAAGGGCAAGGTGGTAAGCTGGGCCGAGTACGAGCCGCTGTATCTACGCGAATTGGAGCAGAGAGATCCCATCGCCGAGGCAAGCGCGTTGCTTATGCAATACCAGCGGCCCGCGCTACTCTGCGCTGAAGATGAGGCGAAACGCTGCCACCGCCGCCTCGCTGCCGAGTGGCTAGCCCCTCAGCTTGGCAACGTCAGCATTGT
>JBBRMT010000018.1:0-34420 GCA_038230695.1 Chloroflexia bacterium | reverse complement strand
GCCATATGCGCCAGCCACTGATACGGTGCCACCCTTGCGGCAGGCGACAATCGTCTCGCGCAACGCATGAGGGCGGTCAGTCTCCATGCGGGTCGCCTGCTTGACCCGATCGTACACGCCGGGGATACCACTGCCATGCGCTTCCATGCCTACTGCATCAATACAGGCATCTGGGCCGCGCCCGCCGGTCAAGACATTGAGTTCGTCCATCACGTTGACCTGTTCACGGTTGAGAGTGATTGCCCCGCTCTTGGCGGCCAATTCCAACCGCTCCGGCACGTCGTCAATGGCGATGACCTTCTCCGCGCCAAGCATCAGGGCGCTCTTGATCGCAAATTGGCCGACCGGCCCACAACCCCAGATCGCCACGATGTCGCCGGGCTGGATGTTGCAGTTCTCCGCCGCCATATAGCCGGTGGGAAAGATGTCGGTGAGGAATAGCACCTGCTCGTCGCGCAGGGTATCTGGCACCTTCATCGGGCCAACGTCGGCGAAAGGAACGCGCACATACTGTGCCTGACCGCCCGCATAGCCTCCGAAAAGGTGCGAGTAGCCGAAGATGGCGGCGGGCGCGTGGCCGTAGAGCGGCTCGACCAACGTTGCGTTGGGGTTGGAGTTGTCGCACGATGACCACAATTGCTGCTTGCAGAAGTAGCACTCGCCGCAAGCAATCGGGAACGGCACCACTACGCGATCGCCCATCTTGAGGTTGCCCACGCTGCTGCCCACCTCCGTCACTTCACCCATGAACTCATGGCCGAGTACATCGCCCTTCTTCATCGAGGGAACGTAGTTGTCGAACAGGTGCAGGTCGGAGCCACAGATCGCCGAGGACGAAACCTTGATGATCGCATCGCGGGGGTTGATAATCTTTGGCTCAGGCACGTCCATAACTTGCACGTTGTTCGCGCCAATCCAGCATACCGCTTTCATTTTTTGTTCTCCTTGTCAAGCTAGCATTTTTTACGGTTGAAACAGCAATGTGCGAGTCGGGTAAGCAACGACCCACACATTGCGAAAACAATACCAATTCGTCAAGTAGATGTAGTGTATTCCGTCAGGGCGGGCATCTGCCCGCCCTGTTGCAAGTTACACCTTTGCTCGGCTAATGGTATTAAATAAGATTACGTAAAGCAGTGGCAGAGGGCTGGCCGTCAATTGTGGCGGTTTCGCCCGCCTCCATAACCTGCTTGAAACGCTTGAGGTCGTCATTCACCTGCATATCCGGCTCCTCGCCGAAAATCTTGGCGACCGCTGCGCCCAGTGCGCCCGCCGGTGGGTTGTACTCAAGCTCGACCGTCACCTGTGTGCCGCGCCCGCTGGGGGCTGGCTCGAACTGAACCGAACCGGAGTTAGGGATCTGTGCGCCCGGCAACGAACGCCAGCCGATTAGCTCGTTCTCCTTCTCGGTGATAATCTCCGCATCCCACGACACGGTCTGGCCCAGCGGAGCGTTAGCGACCCAGTGCGAATGTTTGTCGTCCTGCACCGTTACCGACTGAAGGTGGTTCATGAAGCGGGGCAGGTTCTCGAAGTTACGCCAGAAACGGTAGAGTTCCGCTGGGGCGCGATTAACCGTCACACTCTTCTTCACCTTGATACCCTGCTGGTGGGGGATAACCGTCTTCATCCCCTTGGGTTGCTCGCCGGCTGCCGTGTTGATGCCCAGCGCGTCGGATACGTAGCAGTGGCCGGTTGCGCCGCGATAGATGAGATAACCACCACCAGCAGCTATCGCCAGGCCGGGTAGACTGGTGCGGGTCAGTCCCCAGAGGGCCACCAACGCCCCGCCCGCCATCGAAGCGATGCGCTCAGGCTGGCTCACGTTGACCTTGTTATCGGTCGGCTCATTCTGATCAATGCCGTAGTCATTTACTTTCGCGTTTTGCATTTTCGGTTCTCCTTTTGATTTCACTTTTGTAGTAATGGTAGGAAACGTGCTTAGGTGTGTTAAACTATTGCAAATCCTGTGCCATGTGGGTATTTGCTAACCCCCGCCTACATCTTCAGCCGGGGATCAAGCGCGTCGCGCATGGCATCGCCGATGAAATTGATCGAAAGCACGGTCAGGAAGATGAGCAACCCCGGCCAGATTAGCTGCAATGGCGCTTGACGGGCTACATCTTCCAGCCCAGCCAGGATGTTGCCCCAACTGGAGGCTGGTTCGCTGATGCCGAAGCCCAGGAAGCTGACTGCCGACTCCGCGACGATGAAGCCACCCACGTTCAGGGTAGCGTCAACGATAATTGGGGCGATCGAGTTAGGCAGCAGGTGGCGGGTGATAATACGTCCATTGCTAGCCCCAAGCGCCCGCGTCGCCTCCACGAAGTCGAGATTACGCAGCGATAGCACCGAGCCGCGCACCAGGCGGCTGGTTCCCGGCCAGCCGAAGGCTGTCAGTATTATTACAATCGTCCAATATCCCGGCCCCAGCACGATGCTCAGGGCCAGCAGCATGGGCAGAAACGGCAGCGAAAGCACCAGGTCTACGATACGCATCAGCAGGGTATCAATCCAACCACCAAAGAAGCCCGCGATTGAGCCAACAATCGTGCCGATCAGAGCAACAAACAGGGTGCAGATCAAACCGACCGACAGCGAGATTTGGCCTCCATAAGCGAGACGACTGAGGACATCGCGGCCAATGTTGTCGGTACCCATAATATAAACATTGCCATTGCTGGGGTTGATGTAGCCGGGATTGGCGAACGCCTGCACCCCGGAGTTGAAGCCCGGCACGGTAGGGTCGTAGGGTGTCCACAACTGTGCGGTCAATGAGAGGAAGGTAAGCATCCCGATAATGCCAAGCCCCACAACTGCCAGCTTGTGCTTGCGGAAGCGTCGCCAGGTCACTTCGATCTGGTGTTCCTCCTTCACCGTCGCACCCCGTTCGCCGATACTCGTGACTGATATAGCCACTTTTATCCTCCTTTTAGTTGATTGTCAAATGCTGATACCATTACCCCGATCTACCATGTGGGGTTCAATTACGCAGGGGTTCGATCAGCCGCCAATTTTGAGATCACAACAAAAGGGATGCTGATTGCCAGCATCCCTTTCCTTCAACTTGCCGGGTTTTAACTTTTCCATAACTACTGCACGTTCTGACCCTTACGCCGCTTCTAAGCGTCGGAGTCGCTGCCATCGCGTTCTGAGTCGCCTATCTGGTCCTTGTGGCTGGGTGGATGATGGGTGTCGGCTTGCCACTTGTTGCCATCTTCCTGAGCAATAGGCTCAGAACCACGATGCTCCCGCGCTTCCTGCTCACTGGTGGCCTTCTTCTTGGGCGAACCTGTGGTGATAGTGACGCTTTTCTTGGGATTGTTTGGACCGTGCGCTACGTCCTGGTCGTTATGATCGTTGTTGTGTTGCCCTTGTTTTGCCATAAAGTCGCTCCTTTGTTTGAAGGTAACTTTCTTGCCAACAAGAGGGCAGAATCCATGCCAGCAGTAGCTATAGCAGCCCCATGCGCCGATAAGCCTCGTCCACATACTTAAGGTGGTAATCGTAGTCACTTACGATGCGGCGCAACTCTTCGGCAGGGATTAGCGCGGTGATCTGGGGGTCGGCGGATAGCGCAGCGAGGAAGCCGCCCGCGAGAGGTTCGCCCGCATCCTCAGCGGCAATTACCTGCATAGCGGCGCGTTGCACCAGCTTGTAGGCCGCCTGCCGCTCCATGCCGCGCTCCACCAGGGCAAGTAGCGCCTGCTGGCTGAAGGTCAGCCCGCCACCTGCCTCCAGGTTGCGGCGCATCCGCGCTGGGAATACCTTGAGGCCGCGCATGATTGCGGTAAACTCGCGCAGCATATAATCGAGCAGGATGCAGGCATCGGGGAAGATGATGCGCTCGGCGCTGCTGTGGCTAATATCGCGCTCGTGCCAGAGCGCCACATTCTCCAGCGCGGTGATAGCGTAGCCGCGCATAAGCCGCGCCAGGCCGCAGAGCCGCTCGGTGCGATGGGGGTTGCGCTTGTGCGGCATCGCCGACGAACCCTGCTGCCCTGCGCCAAACGGCTCCTCCACCTCGCGTACCTCGGTGCGGGCCAGGTGGCGTATCTCGGTGGCGAACTGTTCGATGCTGGCTGCCACGATCCCCAGCGTGCTGATAAAACTGGCATGGCGGTCACGCTGTAGCACCTGGGTTGCCACTGGCGCAACCCCAATACCTAGCAGGCTACAGGCTTTCTCCTCGATCGCAGGCGGAATGTTGGCGTGGGTGCCGACCGCGCCGGATAGCTTACCCACTGCAAGCTCGGCACGGGCCTGACCCAGCCGCACGCGGTTGCGCTGCATCTCAGCTAGCCACAGCAGCAGCTTGAGACCAAAGGTGGTTGGCTCGGCGTGGATGCCATGGGTGCGCCCGATGGTGATCACGTCCTTGTACTGCAGCGCAAGGGCGGTCAGCGTCTGAACCAACTCCTCCACATCTTCCAGCAGCAAGTCTGCCGCCTGGGTTGCCTGCAAAGAGAGGCCAGTATCTACCACATCGGAGGAAGTGAGGCCCAGGTGGATCCAACGGCTATCATCACCCACTGTCTCGCCAACGGCGCGGAGAAAGGCGATCACGTCGTGGTCGGTCTCGCGCTCAATCTCCTTCATCCGCTCCAGGTTGACCGACGCGCCGCGAATAGGGAGCAAGGCTGACACCGGGATCGCGCCAGCCTCGACCCAAGCCTCGACAACGGCGATCTCCACCTTCAGCCAGGTATCCACCTTGTTCTGTTCGGCCCACAGCGCGGTCATCTGCGGAAAGCTATAACGGTCGATCAATCAGTTCCACTCCTTGTTCCTTCATAACTTGTACTCGACGCGCGATGCGCTCATGAGTCATCAGCACATTATAAACAACTATGGGCAACAGGAAGATGGCAATCGCAGCCACGAAGCAGACCACGCCCCACCAGCCAGTATCCCAATCGAACCAACCGCTCAGGTGGCGATTGACTAGCAACAGGATGCCGTATAGGGCAAATGCCGCGCTACCCGCGCCCGCCAGGATGTAGCTCAACCTCATGCTACGCATCCGCGCCCGTGCAATGGTGACTAGCTGCAGGTCGAAGCGGTCAGTGGTACAACGGCCACCCTCCAGCGCAGCCATCCGACGCAACTCTAGCTGCTCCACCTCACGGTAGGCGGGGGTAATCAGGTAGATGAGCATCAGAGTTAGCGAGGCCAAACCGAGATAGAGAGCCACATCGTTGAACTGAGGATTGCCAAGCAGGCTGGCAACCACAATGCCTGCGCCCAGCACAAGCGCGACCGTTCCCCACACCAGGCTAATCGCCCTGATTGCGCTAACCCAGATGGGCAACCCTCCAGGATGGTTGGCATCCACTCCCGAATCATTCCCAACCGCCATGCTCCGCCCTCTCGCGTTCGGCCTGTTCCTCACCTACCGACTCGCCTTCGGCAGCAGCTTCATCGGTAATTGGTTGAGCAGCAAAGCCGAGGTTGCTGACGCGATCCGCTTCAGCTAGTGGCGCTCCGCCAGCAACGTCCTCACCAATATTCGCTTGCGCTTCGGGGCTGAGGCTCTTCGCGCTACCCTCCGTCTGCGCCGAGGCGAACAGGTCGTCAACCCGCTGCTGCTGAGAGGCCATTTCGCCATCCCAGCGCTGCCGCCGCGCCCGCGTCGCGCCAATGTTGGCGGCTGCGCCCATGATTGCAAATAGCGCCGCGACAAGGAGTAGCACCAGCGCATAGGTAGTCTGCTGCAAACTAAGGTACACAACCATAGTGGCAATCGCCGACGCAAGTGCGCCGAGTAGCCCTAGCCAGACAACCATCCCCCAGGTTCGTTCGTTCATCGCTGCTCCTTTATCCCTTGCCTTGTCAACGCCATACTACTTGTATTATACCCCAGCACGGCCTGATTTGACAAACGCACGACGCTAGGGTATAAGGGAATAGTGAATGTTGAATGTTGAATGATACCGTTCCAGTTCGAGGCTGATGATCACGATGAGCGTTAGAGCAGAACAGGATTCACCCTCACCCCGCCCTATCTCGTCAAGAGATAGGGCTGACCAGGCTATGCCGCCGCTGCTATACTCGCTTCTACCGCTGCTGCTGTGTATGACGGTGGTTACATGGCAGGCTTTCGGACTTGACCCACACAGTAATGGCCGCGACTTTATGCACAATGGCTGGATTGCTGGCCGACTCATTCTTGAAGGGCAAAACCCCTATAACCCCAACCAGCAGGAAGTACAACGGCTGGCGGGCAGCTACCTGAGTACCCTAATAGTGGATGGAAGTATAGGCTACAACACAGGAGCGGCTTATAACGCAGTCTATCCCTACTGGGCATTGCTGTTGCAAACACCGCTTGGCCTGCTTGATTTCCCGCTTGCCTTCATCATCTGGACACTGCTAAGTGGCGCACTGCTGCTTACCGGGCTGTATGTGGTGTTGGAGGGGGCGCGGCGGCGGTTGACGATGACACCTTCACCGCTAGTATGGTCTGCAACATTGCTGGGATTCGGTCTCGCCGCGCTGGTGTTCGTGCCAACTCTGCTCCATTTCAGCCTCGGTCAGTATTCGGTAATCATCTTTTTCCTATTGGGGCTACTGTTCCTGCCTGCGGGCGGTATGCTGCTAGCGGTGAGTGCCTTCGCACTGGCGACGATGAAGCCGCAGCTCTCGGCATTGCCGCTGGCTATCTTGTTGCTTGGTTGGCTGCTGCTGGCGCGGCGTAAGGCAATATTGAGCATCGTTCTAACTGCGGCCCTTTATCTCATCCCTGCGCTGTTCGTACCTTATGCCTTCAGCGGATGGTTCAGCGTCAACTTCCTGGTGCAGAAACAATCCACCCGCCTTGCGCCCGCATCGTCATCATGGTGGGGGCTGGCCTATGCCTGGGCGGGGCATTGGTGGGTATGGGTGGCGGGCGCACTTTCGCTGCTAACCATAGCCTTGCTGATCAGGCCAGTGCAACGAGCGATTGCGGCAAGGGATGTGACTGCGGTCCTGCCACTGGCGATTATCGTAACCTTGATGATTACACCTTACACGCTAGGCTACGACCAGGTATTGTTGTTGCTGCCGTTTGCCTGGCTATGGTTGCGCTTGCAGAACGATGCGCGGCTGGCTGCCCGCCTGCTACGCTACGCCCTGCTGCTCTGGCTAACCCTATTGCCGCTGCTGCAGGTGGAGTTGGTAGATATGGTGCAGAGCAACTACATCCGCGTCATCCAGACGCTGGCGTTGCTGATCCTGTACTATGCGGTGACAAAGTTGAAGGCTAACCCAGCGGGAGTTATGAGCGATGAATAACGCCACAACCCCCTCTGTCCTCCGTCCTCAGTCCTCAGTCCTCATCACTTATGTGGTGCCATTCGTGCTTAATGCGGCGCTGCTGGCATGGCTGGCGTTTGGGCTGGACCCACAGGTGAATGGGCATGACTTCATGCAGAACGGCTGGCTTCCGGCCAAGCTGATCCTCGCGGGCGACAATCCTTACCAGCCAAGCCAGGCGCTGGTACACCGCCTGGCCGACCCTTACCTTACGCCGGTAGCGGCAAAGGACACTGAGTTCAATTCCGGCACAGATTATAACGCCATCTATCCCTACTGGTCACTGCTGTTGCAAACGCCGCTGGCCTTGCTCGACTTCCCCACCGCGCTGATTGTGTGGACATTGCTCAGTGGCGTACTGCTGCTAGCTGGGTTGTATCTAATGCTGGCAGCGGTGCGGCGGCGGTTGGATTTGCCTCTGCCCCCGCTTTTGTGGGCGGCAACCTTGCTCGTCTTTGGCCTGGCAAGCATATTCTTCCAGCCTACACTGCTCCACTTCTTCCTCGGCCAACACTCGATACCAATTATGTTTCTGCTGGCATTGTTGTTCGCCACGATGAATGGCGGCGCGTGGATTGCGCCTCTGGCATTGGCGCTAGCGACGATGAAGCCGCAGCTATCCGGGCTGGTGGTGGCGATTGTGCTACTCGGTTGGGCGGTGGCAGCGCAGTGGCGCAAGGTTACGGTCGCGCTGGGAGCAATCACTGCACTCTATCTACTGCCGATACTGTTCGCGCCATATTCATTCACGGACTGGTTCAACGTCAGCTTTCTGGCGCAGAAACAAGCTACCCGCCTGATTCCAGCTTCAAGCTCGTGGTGGGGGCTATGCTGGCAGATGGTGCGACCTCTTATCGGTGATTGGTGGCTGCTGCTGGCGGCCTTGCTCTCGCTGGCAACCCTGGCGCTGCTGCTCAATCCGCTGCGCCGCGCCCTCGCCGCCCGCGACGTTATGCCCGTGCTGCCGCTAGCAATCATCGTCACGCTGCTGATTACACCTTACACCATCGGCTACGATCAGGTAATATTGTTGCTTCCTGCCGCATGGCTGTGGCTGAAGCTATGGGCGCAGCCGGGGTTGGCGCGAATCCTGCGGCTGTGCCTGGCAGTCTGGCTGACCCTGCTGCCATTCTGGCAACTCTCGCTGGTTGCCGATACGGGGCGCAACTATCCGCGCATCATCCAGACGCTAGCGTTGCTGGGGCTGTACTATCTTATTAACTACGCCACCGATGTACAAGCCGACGAGCCGCTAGCCGAGCTTGGGTTGGTCAGCAATGGGGATGTCGCGACGGGATAGCTCCTCCTCAATAGCCAGCAACTCCTCAGCGGCGGTGTTGCCATAGCGCACCCGCAGGTTGTGGAACTGCTGCTGGAGGTGCAGCAGGTCGGAATCGGTGAACTCCTCCAGGTTGACCAGCCCGTGCCGTGCGCCCTCGGTGGCGCGGATTAGCTCGTCGAGCTTGATCTGGAACACTCGCGCATCACGGTTCTGCGTGTTCTGGATGAGAAAGACCATCAGGAAGGTGATGATGGTGGTGCCGGTGTTGATCACCAGTTGCCAGGTGTCGGAAAACTTGAAGAGTGGGCCAGTCAAACCCCAGACTACAATGACGAGTATGGCAGTAACGAATGACCAGGGCGAACCGACAATCTCGGCGGTGCGGTGCGAAATCTTACGGAAGAACTCGTTCATATCAAATCTCCTTTGTTATAGCTGTGGCTATGTGGGCGTTGCAAGGCTGATCAGCCGTAACAACATTATATCAGAACGCAACGCCTGATGAGAACATAGGCGGGAGAGGAATAGTAATGGGCTACTTGAGCGACAAGGTGGCGCTGATTACGGGCGCATCACGGGGCATCGGCGCGAGTGTGGCGCAGATGCTGGCCGAGCAGGGGGCTGACGTAGTGATAAATTATCGCAGCAAGCAGACGCGGGCTGAGGCGGTGGCAGAGGAGGTGCGTCGAGCGGGACGACAGGCGCTGACCACCCAGGCTGATATCACCAACGCCGAGCAGATGGCAGAGATGTTCACCCAGGTTGCGTCGCGCTTCGGGCGGCTCGACTTGCTCATCCTCAACGCCAGTGGGGGGCTGGAGAAGGATGGTGGGCCGGATTACGCGATGCAAGTCAACGTGGGCGGTCAGTTGCGGGCGGTTGACCTCGCCTTGCCGCTGATGCCAGCGGGCGGACGCATCGTCTATGTCACCAGCCACCTTGCCCACTTCTACGGCCAGAAGCCAGTTTACCCAGGCTATGAGCCGGTGGCCGAGAGTAAGAAAGCAGGCGAGAAAGCATTGCTGGCCCGCCTGACCGAGTTTGCCGCTGCCGACGTATCGCTGGTGATGGTCAGTGGCGACCTGATCGAAGGGACCATCACGCCGAGGATGATGCAACGCCAACGCCCCGGTCTGATTGAAGCGCGGCGCGAACAGGCAGGCTACCTGCCCAGCATCGCGCAATTCGCCCACGCCATCGTCGAGGCCGCCGCCGATGTCACGCTGGCGAACGGTGCGATTATCTATGTGGGCAGCACCGAGTGGGTGGTTGAATAATCAGTGATTAGTGATTAGTTATTGGGGATGACTGTTGATGTAGGGCGGGGTGCGTTCGACCCTCTACTCTTCTCACAAGGAGCGCATCCAAGTGAGATGAATCAGCGTAGTACTGACGGGTGGAGCTTGCATATAGGCAACAACAGTTGTATTATATGCTACGACTATATGGATGTCACCATAAACGTAAGATAGCATAGGGGTGAATGGTGGTTCACCTTGATGTAAAACCCTGATAAAATTGGGGACCTGAAGTTTACCGAAGCGTTAACGGGAGTTGGGGGTACATAGAGCAACAATGGCGGACAAGAAAGTTAGCATCCAGAGGCAGATCGAACTGGCGATGCCGCTTGCCGATTTTTGGCAGGCTATATCGTACACCGACCGACTGAACAAAAGCACCGGACTACCGGCAACCAACTTCAAGCCGGTGAGTAGCGCGGGTCTGGTATCACACTTGCAAGCGAAGGGCCGCTTCCTCGGTTTGCCGGTGGAGTGGGAGGAAAAGCCGTTCGAGTGGACCGAGCAGCAATACTTCTGGGTCGAGCGGGTGTTCAAGGGGCTAGTTGGCTTGTTCGTCACCAACGTTGTCACCGGCACCCGAATGTACGCGCCCAGCGCAGGCAAGGCGAAGGCGGAAATCTTCGCCAACTTCAACGTTCGCAACCCGCTAGGCCGCCTGGCAGTCAATCTGATTGTCGGCAAGATGTTCGTGGGTCGGATGGTGGCCGCCTGCCATACCTTCGAGCTAAAATATCAGCAGCAGGAGCCGCTGATTACCCCTATGCTTGGTAGGCCGCACGTCAAGTCGCGCCACCTGCACATTCTAACCAACGCGCTGCGCGGCTATCCGGTCAAGCCAGCGATGGTGGATCGGCTGATCAGCCACCTGACGAACGCCCCCGACGATGCTGTAACCGAGATGCGCCCGTTCGCTCTGGCCGATGATTGGGGCAGTGACCGAATGGAAACGTTGCGCCTGTTCCTCTACGCTACGCGGGCGGGCCTGCTCGACCTTAGCTGGGAGGTGCTATGCCCCAACTGCCGCGTGACAAAGGTTAGTTACGACAGCCTCAGCCAACTGCAGCCGGAGGCGCATTGCGACATCTGCAACATCCGCTACGATGTGAACTTCGATGAATATGTGGAGCTACGCTTCACGGTCAGTCCCCAGGTGCGCGGTGGTTCGGCGACCTCCTACTGCATCGGTGGCCCGTTTATGACCCGCCACATCATTGCCCAGGTGCGCCTGGCGGCGGGTGAAAGCAAGACGGTGCAGCCCCGGTTGCGAAACAGCGGTTATCGCCTGCGGCTTCGTCAGCTTCCTGGCTACATTCGTCTGCAAGCCAGTAATGAAGTTGCCGAGCATGAGGTGAGCATCACCTTCGATAGCGAGTCGCTGGGCGGACAGACGATCAGCATTGCGGTGGGCGAGAGTAGCATCAACCTGAGCAATGTTAGCGGGCAGGAGCTTCTGGTGATGATAGAGCAGGAAAGCTGGGATGACAAAGGGGTGAGCGCGGCCCTGGCTACCTCGCTGCACGAGTTTCGCGCCAGCTTCTCCTCCGAGGTGCTGGCACCGGGGATGAGCGTGGCAGTCAAGAACCTGACCTTCCTTTTCAGCGACCTGAAGGATTCGACCAGCCTTTATCAGCGCAGCGGCGACTCGCCCGCTTACGCTCGCGTGCGCGACCACTTTACATTGATTACCGGCCTGGTAGCCGCCCATGATGGCTCGATGGTGAAGACGATGGGTGATGCGGTGATGGCAGTGTTCGCCAACCCTGAGCAGGCGGTGGCAGCGGCGGTTGCGGTCCAGCGGGCGGTAATGAGCGCCAACACCCAGGCTGCTTCCGACCAACAACTGCGGGTCAAGCTGGGGTTGCACAGTGGGCCATGTCTGGCGATTACCGCCAATGACATCCTCGACTACTTTGGCACGACCGTCAACATTGCCGCCCGAATGCAGAGCGCCAGCTACGGTGGTGATATTGTGCTAACCGACGTGATGTACAACCACACCGAGGTGCGCGATATACTGGCCGACCTGCCGATCGAGTTGTTCACCGCGAAACTGAAGGGCATAAGCGAGCAAGTTACCATGTATAGGGTGATGATGCAAAGCGATTAGCGGCTTTTATCTGCAATATCTGTGAGGGGCGCATCAGGTGCGCCCCTTTATTGTTGTGCTATAATGCGCTGGGGAGTAAGCCAATTAACCATAAGGAGGCCAGGTTATGTCAGAGCAGCAACCAATCGAGGAACAGGTAGAGGAGCAGGTAAACGATATGCCGTTGCCGCAGAGTGGAGTGCAGCCCCGCTTGGATA
Organism: Chloroflexia bacterium; assembly: GCA_038230695.1. Classification (GTDB taxonomy): domain Bacteria; phylum Chloroflexota; class Chloroflexia; order QHBQ01; family QHBQ01; genus QHBQ01. Next base: position 22,237 of record JBBRMT010000018.1, on the reverse strand, counting down.
TGTTCGATCCCGTGCCAGAAAGTGAGACTGAGCGGGAGAGACTGATTAAAGAACTGGAAGAGATGGATGCCCCAGATGAGCGAGAAGCGCCAACCAGCGAAGATGTCCAACCTTAACCTGGAAATCAGTGAGGAGCTACAACATCAGCTTGAGGGATATGACCCTGCGGAATTGCTGCAACTGGGGTTGCGCGAGACACGGATGGCAGCGCAACTGCGGCAATTGGAAGCAGGGCGGATTTCGGTCTGGCGGGCGGCGGAACAGGCCGGGGTGGGCTTGCGCCAGATGATCGGCTACGCGGCGGCGCACGATGTTCCGCCTCACTATGATGCAGCAGATATAGCCGAGGAGCTAGCCGCATGGTGATCGTGTGCGGCGCGGATCCGCTAATTGCCCTCGCCCAGGTGGAGCGGCTCGATCTGCTGCTACGATTGGCGGGTGGTGAGTTGCAGATCAGCGATGGGGTCTGGGAAGAAGCGGTGCGACGCGGCGTAGCCGACGACATCGTTACCGCCAAGCTGCTACACACCCTGGTTCATGCCCACAAGCTGCGCCACCATCGCATCAATCTGGCGGCGGACGACCCCCACCTTGCACTGGGCGAGGAGCAGACGCTGGCTCTGGCGGTGCAGCTAAACGCCGACCTGGTGCTGCTCGACGACCCCGTAGCGCGGCAAGCCGCCCGCGATATTGGCCTGAAGGTGCGTGGCAGTGTCTCGGTGCTGCTTGAGAGCGCCCGTTGTGGCTTCATCAGCGAGAGGCAAGCACGAACCCTGGCCTATCGCATGGCAACGCGGGCGGCGGCATGGATTGACCCTGACCTTGTAGAAATGATTAGGGACTAAAGATAAAGCAAATGTGTCACCGTGAATATTGCAAATAGGTGCATTCGGTAAAACTTTAAGCCCCCAGCGGGGGTTGGGGGAGAAAGCTTGAAGCTCCAGCCAGGTTAGTCGTAACCACGCCATACTCCCGTGTTTACCCTTAGCCTGCCTACCACTCAAGATTCTCCCCCAACCCCCGCTGGGGGCTTTTTGCCTAAAGTTTGCGATGACTCACATTGTTGTCTATGCGCCTGCCTTCCTACTCAGGGCTGGTAGCCGTGCTGGAAGTTCAGCGCGAGGAACAGTATCTTCGACAACTCCGCCCGCGTAGCCGAGTTGTTGGGCCGGAAGGTGCCATCGCCATAGCCGCCCACCCAGTTAAGGTGAGAAGCAGTCTTGATGTAACCGTAAGCCCAATAGCTAGGCGGCACGTCGGGATAGTCGGTGAACGCGCCGGTATAGGCGGGTACACCGCTGGCAACGACCACCATCTTGACAATCTGGGCGCGGCTGATGTCCGCATTGGGCAGGAAGCAAGGGAAGGCGGCGTGAGCGGCGGCGCATTGGGCGGTGGTGAAGCCGTTGATTACGCCCCTTGCGTGCAGGGTTTCGATGAAAGCGTAGGCCCAGTTGCTCGGTGGCACATCGGTGTAGCTGGGGCTGGCAGGCGTGGTGAGGACGAAGCCGTAAGCACGCACCACCATCTTGCTGAACTCGGCACGAGTAATATTATGGTCTGGCTTGAAGGTGCCGTCGGGATAGCCGCTAACAATACCGTGGCAGTACAGATACTTGATGTAGCCGTAAGCCCAGTATTCGGGCGGCACATCGGGGAAGTACATGGGGCATTGCGTCACGGTTGCGGTCGGCGTGTTGGTCGGGCCGCCCGGTGTGTTGGTTGCAGTAGGCGTGTTGGTTGGGCCGCCCGGCGTGTTCGTCACCGTCGGTGTGTTGGTTGGGCCGCCCGGCGTGTTGGTTGCCGTCGGTACAGTTGTGGGCGTATTGGTCGGCCCACCAGGAGTATTGGTAGCGGTTGGCGGGGCGGTGGGCGTGTTGGTAGGCGCGGCTGGCGTACTGGTGTTGGATGGTGTATTCGTCGGCGTGTTGGTCGGCCCGCCCGGCGTGTTGGTAACTGTCGGCGTGTTGGTGTTGGTCGGCGTGCTAGTATTGGTCAGCGTACTGGTCGGTGTGCTGGTGCTAGTCGGCGTGTTGGTTGGCGTATTCGTCGGCGTGTCAGTGCTGGTCGGCGTATTGGTCGCGGTATTGGTCGCGGTGCTGGTCGGTGTGTTGGTTGGGGTATTAGTCGGCGTGTTGGTTATGGTCGGTGTGTTCGTCGGCGTGTTCGTCGGCGTATCAGTAATGGTCGGTGTATCGGTCGGCGTATTGGTCGAGGTGCTGGTCGGTGTGTTAGTTGGGGTGTTGGTCGGCGTATCGGTGATGGTCGGCGTGTCCGTCGGTGTACTGGTCGCGGTGTTAGTGCTAGTTGGCGTATCGGTCGGCGTATTGGTTGGCGTATCGGTTGGCGTGTTAGTGGGGGTGTTCGTTGCCGTGTTGGTGTTGGTCGGTGTATTAGTGGGCGTGTTGGTAATCGTCGGCGTGTTGGTGGGCGTGTTGGTAATCGTCGGCGTATTAGTGGGCGTATTGGTGATGGTCGGTGTGTTGGTCGGTGTGTTGGTCGGCGTGTTGGTCGGCGTATCGGTTGGCGTATCGGTCGGCGTGTTGGTCGGCGTGTTGGTCGGTGTGTTAGTTGCTGCGCTAGTCGGCGTATTCGTCGGCGTGGAGGTCGGCGTGGTGGTCTGCGTGCTGGTCGGCGTGTTCGTCGGCGTGTCGGTCGGCGTGTTGGTGAAGGTCGGCGTGCTAGTCGGTGTGTTGGTCGGTGTAGGGGTCGGGGTCGGCGGGGTTAGCGATTCGAATGAACCCATGTCGCAGCGTGGGCCGATTGGCCGGATTACCCCACGCTGGTCGGTGGCAACGCAGCCCGCCGGGTTGGCGGTATCAATCGCCGGGTTGCCGAAGATCAATACCAGCGCGTGGGTCAGGGTAGGGCCGCCATTGTTTGCCAGGTTGTTGATTACCTGGCTGATGGTCAGGCCGAGGGTGTTCAAATTGGCATCGCCTGTAGTGGCCGGACACTGGGTGTTGTCGCCGAACAGGTTGTACCCTGCACTGGTGATCGCGCCGCCGCAGTCGGGATTGCTGCTTGCGGTGTTGCCCGCGAGGATACTGTTCTGGAAGGTGAGCGTGCCGCCCGCATTGAAAGCGCCACCGCCAATGCCTGTGGCACGATTATAGGGGCTGGTGGTGTAGTTGACGTTAATTGCGCCGCTCTCCAGATAATAGCCACCGCCGTTGCCACCCGCCGCGTTGCCGGAGACGGTATCGTTAGTCAGGTTCAGCGCAGCCGTGGAGCCGCTATTCTGGCGCAGGTAGATACCACCACCATTGTTGGTCGCGCTATTCGAGTAGATGGTGCTGGCGCTGATGGCAATCGGCACCGTGGTATCAACATAGATACCGCCGCCATCCTTGGTGGGGTTGACCCCGTTGGGCAGGTTGAGGGCGCTATTGTTGAAGATGGTTACATTGCTGATATTGAACGCGCCACTGACCGGCGAAGCCAGCCACATCCCGCCGCCGATGGTGGATTGGTTGCCCGCAAATACGCTGTTGGTAATGGTGATCGCCTGGGGGCTATGGATACCGCCGCCCTGCACCCCCGCCAGGTTGTTGGTCACGGTTACGGCGGTGAGTACCAGGCCGCCCGCATCATCGTGATTTTCAATGCCGCCGCCAACGCTAGTGGGCGCGGAGTTATTGGTAATCACATCGTTGCTGAGGGTAACATTAGCAGTGAAACCAGGACTGGCCCCAACGTAGACCCCGCCGCCGATAACTGGGCCAGGCGAAGCAGTCATGCCGTTCTGGATGGTAAGCCCAGAGACGTTGATGGTGCAGTTGCAGTGGCCGAGCGGGTTCATGTCGAACACACGGTCGTTGTGGTTGCCGTCAATAATGGTGTTGGCGGGGCCATTGCCGACGATGTTGAGGGTCGAGCCAGTATCGTTAGCGGCGGAGCTGAGGTCGAAGTCGCCGGTGGCATTGTGGTCCTCATTGCGCCCCAGGATGGTGATGAGGAAAGTGCCGTTGACCCCGAAGGTGATGGTATTGTTCCCGCTGGCATTGTTAGCCGCGCAAATCGCCTCGCGCAAGCTAGTAACTCCATCAGCGCCAGGAAGACTGGCAGGGGTGATGCTGGGGCAAGCGCCTGCGTCAAGTTCGTCGCTGGTGGTGGTAACATTGATGGTGGTAGTGGGAGCCGACTTATGTACGGGTGGCACGAGCGGCAGCACGGAATGGGCGTTGGCTGCGGCGGCGGCCTGGGTGGTCAGCGCGGGGGCAGCCTGGGGTGTAGCCAACTGCAACGCCACCAGTGCCAGCGCCAGTAGTATCCCGCCGAAGGTGGTAAGTTTGGCGGCGCGGTGCGGCGAACGGGATGCGCTGCGGTTGTTTATATTTCGATCTAGCATATTAGCCACTGCTCCTTCTTTGCAAAGACTCCGGACTCCCATCCACCAAGGGGTCAGGCACTATTTCCATTAGGTAGTAGAGGTCGGTCTGAGCGACGATGTGAAAGCCGAGCCGCTCATAGAGGTGCTGCGCCGGGTTATTTGCAGCGACCTGGAGGCTCACGATACGGCCGGTCTGCGCGGCGGTGGCGATGATGTCGCCGATGAGGGCCGCGCCAATCCCGCGATTGCGATACTCCGGTAGCAGGGCGATGTCAGCAATGTGTATCGCCTTGGTATCGGTGGCGAGGATGAGCCGTCCGACCGGCTGATCGTCCAGGCAGACGACCTGATGAACCGCCTGGGGCATTTGGCTCAGATAATGCAATTGCTGGGCGCGAAACTGAAGCTGGAGGAAGGCTTCACGCTGGGCTTCGGCCCAGCCCCAGGCGGCAAGTTCATCGGCGCGGGTGCTGGCGTAGAGTTGGTAGAGGAAGACGTGGTCGCCCTCCTCTGCCGAGCGCAGGGTAGTTGCCATGCTTATCCTCGCGGCGGGAAGATGCCCTGTAGCGCGATGATGTAGTTGACGACGAGGAAGGGCTGGCGATTCTCGTGGGGCTGGTTGCCACCAGTGATGCTGATCGCCTGGAGGTTCATTGTGGTATTGGCGGTAGTCGAGTATTCGTTGTTGCGATTGGCCGAGTCCGCCCAGAAGTTGTTGGCCGGGCCAGCCTGGTCGCCGATATCGTTCTCCGCATTAACCTGATGGCTGTGGGCGGGCATCTCGGTGGTGAGCAAAGTGACGCTTTCCACGCCATCCGTCTCGCCCTGGCTATAGTCGGACAGGCCCGGCCCTTGCCCAAAGGCGATCGCTACCTGACCTTGCAGGTTGGGCAGGGCGAAGGTGCTTCGACCGTCGCCGCCGTACATGGTGCCGAGCAGCGAAAAGAGGGCGGTATTCTGGGAGATGGACAGGATTTGCCCGTTGCACAAGGCCCAGCCTTGCGGGGCAAAGTTAAAACCGGTGGCGCGGATCTCGCCCAGGTAATTGTCAACCATGTTAATACCTCCTATCCTTGTGTGGGGTAGACACCGTACAAAGCGATGATGTAGTTCATCACCAGCAACGGTTCGCGATTCTCGTGGGGCTGGTTGCCGCCCGCTGCGGGCAGCGCCTGGGGGTTGAGCGTGGTTGGCGTGGCGAGGGCGGCCTTGTAGGGGGTGTCGGATTGGGTAGACGCAGCCCAGACTGTGTTCTGTGGTTTGCTGCTGTTACCTCCACCGCTCTGGGCAAGGGCGGCGTGATTATGGGTAGGCATCTGATTGGTGATGAGGGTGACGCTCTCGGTGCCGAGTTGCTCGCCCTGGACGCGACTGCTGAGACCCGATCCCTGCCCGGCATGGATGGGGGCGCGACCGCGCAAGTCGGGCAGGCCGAAGGTAGTCTGGCCGTCGCCACCATAAGTGGTGCCGAGTAGCTGGAAGAGGGCAGGGTTATCCGCGATCGATTGCAGGCTGCCGTCACAAAAGGCCCAGTCCACCGGGGCAAAGTTGAAGCCGACGAGCCGGATCTCGCCGATGTAGGGTTGTGACATGGTAATACCTCCTATCCTCTGCTGGGGAAGATGCCGATGAGGGCGATCACGAACTTGAGTACGAGCGAGGGCTGCATATTGTTGTGGGGTTGGCTGCCCCCCGCATTGCCAATTGCCCCCGTGTTCATGGTGCTGTTAGCGGTAGCGGCATAGATGTTATCACTCGCATCCGAGGCCGACCAGAACTCGTTCTGCGTGTTATTGTCGGGGCCGAGCGCGTTGCTGGCCGCAGGTGGGGTATGGGAATGGGCGGGCATTTGGCTAACGTTCAGCGTAACGTTCTCCTGACCGCCAACTTGGCCCATGATATAGCTGGACAGGCCCGGCGCTTGCCCTTGGTGCAGGGGGATGCGACCGCGCAAATCGGGCAGCGCGAAGGTTTGTATGCCATTGCCTCCAAACTGCGTGCCGAGCAGCGAAAACAGCGCCTGGTTCTGGTTGATTTGCATCAACTGTCCATTGCACTCCGCCCAGCCACGCGGGGCAAATGTGAAGCCGATGAGCCGGATCTCACCGAGGTATGGTTCACCCACGAGATTCTCCTTTCTTTATACCAAAGAGCGAATAAGCGATACATCTACGCAACATTATATACAATCAGCCTTACCAAATAGCTTACCGTTCGATGTGGATTTGGGCGATTGTTACGTCGTGCAGCTCCGATGTGCCTAAATATGGAGCCGCAATAACATGATAACCACCAATTAACAAAAACGGTAAGGTTTTGGTAAGGTTGAGTTGTGGTATAATGCTGTTGCTAGTTTCGGAACTCCATAACAGCGGGCAGGCGGGGCGTAGCTTAACCGCGCTACTCCTGAGAGGTGAACACGGGACGAACAGCCATAGGCTTCGAGGCAGCGGGGCGCAGGCTGTAGTTGGCAAGATCCCAAGCGTTATTATAGCCCTTATTGAACGTTTTTACAAGCAGCTATTAGGAAGGAAAGGGTAGTTTTATGTCAGACGATTTTAGCGACAGCCGAGCTAGTCGGCGTAACTTCCTGCGTGGGATCGGGCTGGTAGGGGGTGCAGCGGTCGCCAGTCGAGCGCTGACCACCGGGGAGCGGGTACGCGCTGCGGGCATCCTCGGAGGGGATCAACAACTAGCCAGTGGCACATTGCGGGTGGGGGCATTGCTGCCCGCTTCCACCATCTACCCAACCCTGGCCAGCCAGTTTGTAGCAGGGATGCAACTTGCGTTCGCCCTGCCATCATCTAACAGCACGTCTGCCCGCCCAGTCGAGATTATAACCCAACCGATCGGGCGCGGCCACGGCACCACTTACAGCCAGGCCCGAAGCCTGCTCGATGCGAAGGTGGATTTGGTAGTTGGCTTTTTGACTCCGATGATGGCTGCCCGCATCGCCAGCTTGTTCCAGACCACAAACACATTGCTGCTGGCAAGTAGTATGGGTGAAAACCTGCCTCTAGCAACTACCCAAGCGGAGGTGTTCCACCACTCTTTGCAGCAGTGGCAGGCCAACTGGGCGCTGGGCAACTGGGCCGCGCAATCGCTCGGTCGGCGGGTAGTGATTGCCAGCGACTTTCACGATAGCGGCTACGACAGTCTGAACGGGTTTCAGCAGGGCTTCAGCGCGGCAGGTGGTAACGTGCTTGAGGCGATTGTGACACATGGACCGCAACCAGCGCACAACGTGGACTACCTGCTGGCCCGCATCCAGAACCTGCATCCCGATCTGGTCTACGCCGCTTATAGTGGCGCAAACGCTGCCGAACTGGTACAGGCGTATGCCAGACTCGGTGGGGCGCGACCGCCGCTGATTGGCAACGGCTTCCTGGTAGACGAATTGCTCTTGCCCACGCTGGGCAAAGGGGCGGTACGGATCAGCAGCGCCCATGCCTGGACTCCGACGCTGGATACCACGGCCAATCGCGCCTTCCTCTCTGCCTACCAGTCTGCATATGGGCAGGCTCCCGCCAACCCGGCGTTGCTCGGCTACGAAACTGGCCTCTTGCTAAACACGGCGCTGGCCGCCAATGGTGGCGCAACCAATCCCCAGCGTCTCGCCCCGGCCCTATCAGCAGCATCCATCGCCTCCCCTCGCGGCATAGTGGCTATGGATGCCAACACCCACTCCACAACTGGCCCAGTATACCTGCGTGAGGTGCGGTGGCTTGATGGTGGGGGGGGCAACATGGTAATTAGCCAAATGCCAGCTACGCCGTCAACTAACGCCTCGGCACAAGGCAGTGGGCTTAAAAGCGGCTGGCTAGAAGCCTACCTGAGTATTTAAGCGGTAGTTATACCAATTTGTCATGCAGATGAAGTGTTTTCCGTCGGGGCTGGCGGTGGCCCGCCCTGGCAATTTATACCATCTGCTCGGCTAATTGGTATCAGATACTTTAGCGAAGGCCAGATGGTGAACTGCACTCCTCGGTTTGGGGTGCAGTTCACCATTTTACTATGATCGCCTTGACCGGGTGTGCGCCACGTTCTTGCATATCCAACCAGGGCAAACCATTGTTCGCCCCTACCGATGTCTGCCTTGCAAGAATATCATCCACACCCGCCTTGACCGATGGGTTTGACTATCATACACGCTTGTGGTATAATCCTGCAATCCCGAAGCCCATAACCTTTTTGCCCTATTTGGAGAGAAATGAACAGTCGAGAATCCCTGATCTGCCTCAATTGTGAGGCCGATAATCAGCTTAATGCGCGTATCTGCGGCCAATGTGGTCAATCGTTGGCGGCCAGCCGTACCAGCTATTACCTCGACCTCACCGATGACGATATTACCAACGGCCACTATGACCATGCCCGCAGCGACCTTGCCAAAGCCGATGTTGAGATGCTGGCCCTTAGCCGCGAACAGCGCAAGTGTCAACTGCTCACCGCCCGCGCTTTCTGGCTGCAGAGTCAGATTTACTACTACAAGGGTCAAACTAATGAGGCCCATGCCGAACTGCTACTCGCTTTGCAGAACCTCGAAGGGCAGACTGGCGGCGAAGCGATGCTGGGCAACGTCCTCAACTATCTGGGCAACATCGAACTTTACCATGACAACCCCGATGCGGCCGTAGCATATTATCAGCGTAGCAGCGCAGTCGCGTTGGAAGCGGGCGCACATGGGGTCGCCGCCAAAGCGATGGGCAACCAGGGGCTTATCTATACAAATGGCGGTAGGATGGAAGATGCGCTGGCTTGCTATACCAACGCCCTGGAGCAGGCCGAACTTTGCGGCATTCCGTTGCAACTGGGGGAGATTTATCGCCTGATGGCTGGTCTTTATTCGACCGAAGGCCCTTACAGCCTGGCGCTTGCATACACTGAGAAGGCGCTGGCGATGCGTGATCAGATTACCGACCAGGCATCGGTCTGCCGTATCGTCGGGGAGGCGGGGACGGTTTATCTAAACTATGGCAATTTCGAACTGGCCGAGATGTATATGCTCCAGTCGCAGGAAATTGCCCAGCGCACGGGTTACAAGTTGTTCCAGGCAAACAACCTGATCGAACTGGCCGAGCTAATGCGGCTCAAAGGCAGCCGCGATGCCTCGTTCAATTATGCTAGCCGCGCCTTCAATCAGGTGGGCAGCGCACTGTCCAATCGTAGCGCCGCAGCGTTGCAGCTAATTATGTACTATATACTTGAGCAGGATCTGGTCCATGCCCGCAAGTATATGCAAGCGCTGGAGGACGCGGTAACGGACAGTTCGCCGTATGTTGAACGCATCAACCTGCACCGAGCGCGAGCCTTGCTTCAGGCTGCGCTCGGGCAGTGGGATGAAGCCGCGCAGTGCTTCATCACTGCCGTTGACCTGATACACGCTACCCACGACCCCTATCGCCTTGCCAGTCTTCAGGAGGAGTATGCCGCGATGCTATTGCAGCAGGCTACCGCCCAACCCAACCCTGCTATCTACGACCAGGCCCGCACCACGCTTGAGGAGGCTGCCGCTACCTTCCGCAATCTAGAAATGCCGCTGCGCCTCGTGCCGATCGAAGCCAGCCTGAAACAGATTGCCACCGCTGTGTTGGTGTTACACAGTGCGTACGATCAAGTGTGATTACGCACAAACCATGCTGGATCGCTGAGTTACACGACGGCGGAATAAATCCAACCCTTACATTTTACCGCCAGCTCGAACGCAGCCGCCCTTTCTACCCCCACCTTCTATCTTCTACCTTTATTTTAGCAGCAATACATCACAGGGGGCGTGGTCGAGGACGAAGCGGGCAACATGGCCGATGCTCTGTGGCCCAATCAGGGGGCGGCCCGCGCCGCGATAACGCGCCCCCACTACGATCAGGCTGGCCTGCTGCTCGTTGGCGGTGCGGATAATCTCCTGCTCCGGCCTGCCATGCAATATCAGGCTGCCCAGCCGCTGCGTTGGCATTCCTAGCCGCTGGCAAATCGCGCTTGCCTCGGCCAAAACATCCTGAGCGGTGCGCTCGTCAGCAGCGGTCATGCGCTCTCCGCCATGCCCCTGTCGCCCGAAGAAACGTTGTCGTGCCTCTTGCACCTCCTGTGCTGGGCGGCTGTCCACCACGTAAATTAGCAGCAACTGCCCACCACCTTCGCGCCAATGCACTCGCGCCAACGCCGCAGTCAGAAACTCCTCAGTCTCCAGCCCACCTACGCAGATGATAATCGGCCTATCCATAACGCCCCCCCTTTGGAATGTATGATGAAGAAGGTAGAAGGTAGAATCGGGCGTTGCCTACTGTAGCATCTGTGACACACTCTCAAGCACTACCCTGCGAATCAACCTACCTTCTACCTTCTGCCCTCAGCTTTCTACCTTCTTCATTCTACATTCTACATTCTTCATTCTTCCCTCACCCCAGCGTCACCCAGATCGCAATCGCCCCCAGCAGCAGCATCAGCGGCGTGACGATTATGCCCAGCTTGAAGTAGGCCATCGCGGACACATCCAGACCCTTGCGCCGCAGGATTAGCAACCAGAGCATGGTTGCCAGCGAACCGACAGTAGTGATGTTCGGCCCCAGGTCGGCGGCGAAGATAGTGCTGTAGACCAATGCGGGTTGCAGATGAGCAGGCGCAGCGTGGCCGATCGCCGAGTTCATTACGATCGCCATCGGCACGTTGTTGATCAGGTTTGCCCCCAGCGCCGTACCAGCGGTATTCGCCAGAATTGTTCCCAGTCTGCCGCCGCCGCCCAGCCCGATTAGCGTTTGCCCGAACCACTGGGTTACGCCCAGGTTCTCCACCCCCCGCACCACGATGAACATCCCGGCGATAAAGCCGAAGATTGACCAGCTAATCTCGCCCGCCAGCTTGCGCCAGTGCATCTCGCGGAGCGCAATCGCGCCGCCGATTAGCAGCGCCGCGCCGCCCAGCGCCACCAGCGACAAGGGTAGTTGCAACGCCGAGGCGGTTACGTAGCAGATCGCCACCAACGCCAGCACGGCGCAAACGTAGCGGAAGAAGCGGGGATTGTGGATGGCCGCCGACGGATCCGCTACCAGCTTTGGGTCGAAGTGATCGCGCAGGTCATTTTTGAAGATGAACAGGAACAGCAGCACATTGACCGCAATTACCACCAGCGCAGCAGGCAGCAGGTGCAGCAGAAAGCTGCCCAGGCTGAGGGGGAAGCGGTTCGTCACCAGGATATTGATCGGGTTGCTAACCGGCAGGATAAAGCTGGCGGTATCGGCGATAAAGGTGCAGGCGAACATATAGGGTAGCGCATCGAGCCGCAGCCGCACCACGATGCTGTAGACGATGGGGGTTAGGATCAGGGCGGTGGCATCATTGCTGAGAAAGGCGGTGATGATTGCGCCGATTGCGAAGACGTTGATGAACAGCCGTCGGCTGCTGCCATTTGCCTGCCGCGCTGCCAGGCTTGCCACCCAGTCGAAGAAGCCCGCCCACTCGGCTAGCGCGGCGATCGCCATCAGGCCAAAGAAGAATAGAAAGGCGTTCCACTCGCCCAGCAGCACGCCACCGGCCTCGCCTACGCCCACAAACCCCAGCGCCAGCATCAATGCGCCGCCCAGCAGAGCCGCGCCAGTTTCCTTTAGTGGCAGCCAGGCGGGACGGGTCATGATCATCGCAATGGTAGCCACAAAGATTGCCAGACCCAGCCCCAGCCTGAACCAGCCCATACCTTGCTCCCTAAAGGTTTACCACAGGTGCGCGTCGCGTTTTTGCATACCCAACCAGGGCGAGCAGCAGTTCGCCCCTACAGACATTTGCCTTGCATGAATGTGACGCGCACCAGTTTACTACGCGCCCAATTTACGACTTGAACTGGCTGATTACCTCTTCAGCGAAGCGTTGCACCGGCTCCAGCTTGTAAGCATCGGCAAGGTATATGATGAAGTGCTGTACGCCTGCCGCCTCGATGCGCTTCAAGCCCTCTATGATTAGGGCGCTATCGCCGATCAGATTGCCGCGTTTTACTTCATCAAGCGTGGCGTTGCCGCGCGTCGGTTTGGTCAGCGCATCGGCCTCGACATCATTGGCGGCAAAGCCAACCGTCACCACCGCGGTGCGCTCAATCTCGTCATAGTTGCGCCCCACTGTTTCGCAGTGCTGCTGTAGTATCTCGAACTTGTGGCGGTAGTTATCGGGGTCGAGGCCGCCAATATTGCAGGCATCACCATATTTCGCCACCAGCTTGAGCGTAACCTGTTCACCACCGCCGCCAATCAGCATCGGGATGTGCGGCTTCTGCACCCCTTTTGGCTCGTTGATCGCTCCCTTCAACTGGTAGTATTCGCCCTCGAACTCGGCCCGCTCCTGATCCCACATGGCGCGGATTACACGCACACCCTCGGATAGACGGCGCATCCGCTCACGGGTTTCGGGGAAGCCGTAGCCATAGGCGTTGTACTCATGCTCGTACCAGCCCGCGCCGATGCCGAAGATCAACCTGCCGTGGCTCATCACGTCCACAGTGGAGGCCATCTTTGCCAGCAGTGCGGGGTTGCGATAGCCATTGCAACTGACAATCTGGCCGACCTTCACCCGCTGGGTATCGCGGGCCAGCGCGGCGGTGCTGGTCCAGCACTCGAAGGTGGTCTCGATGGTGGGTACTGGCACGGTGTGGAAGTGGTCGTAGAGCCAGATGGAGTCGTAGTCGAGCTTGTCCGCCTCTTTTGCCACGCGGGTCATGGTTTCGTACTTCTCTACCGGGTCTTTAATGTTCACCAGATCCATGCGCCAACCCTGGGGTACAATTACGCCAAACTTTGTTGCCATTGCCAGCCTCCTTGGGTAAATAGTTTGAGATTCAAAAAAGGCGCACCACAGTGCGCCCCTACTACAAGAGCCAGATTTGCTCGCGCTAATGGGTTGCCTTATTCGGTGTTGGGGTCGTTGGGGTTGCGCCCGGTGCCGCTCTGGATGTAGCCAACGTAGCCGACATAGGCAGCACGGGGGCGGTTCTGCCAGTTGGCCGAGCCGAACACCTTGCGCCGTATCGCGTCGTACTCGCTGGGGCTGAGGTTGCGCTGCAGGAAACCGATCGCCACGTAGGCGATCTTCTCGGCGGTGGGCCGGTCCAGGCCGCCTACCTGCTGCATCTCATCTATCAGTTTCTCTAGCATTATGCGCTCTCCTGTTTGCGTAATTTCAGCTGGGGCGTAATCGTTCACGCCCCTACAATGGTAACTCAGGTTCTAACCTGCTGCCAATATTATAACACAAATGCAGCCCACTTAGGGAACAGATCATCGAATTGCAAAGCGCGTTTGCTGTAGGGGCGTGTGGCACACGCCCTAGCGAATGATCGCAATCCTTTGAGCTGCTCCCGCTTGCCCATAGGCGGCCAAATATCGTATAATTGTGAAAGAAACAACAATGGGCTGCTGAATGGGCCAACAGTATGTAATGGATTGACTAGGGAAGGCATAACATATGGCATCGTTTCAAGAAAAGGATATTCTGCGGGCGTTGACACGGGTGATTGACCCCGACCTGCACCGCGATATAGTCAGCCTCGGCATGGTCGAGGATATAAAGATCAGCGGCAACGACGTAAGCTTCACCCTGGTGCTAACTACCCCTGCCTGCCCGATCAAGGAGCAAATGCAGCAAGCGTGCCAGGAAGCGGCGGGCAGCGTGGCCGGGGTGGATAGCGTGGCGGTCGAGGTGATTAGCCGCGTGCCAGCCAACCGCGTCGGCGCGAACCGCGCTCCGATCGTGGGCGTGCGTAACACTATCGCGGTGGGTAGCGGCAAGGGTGGGGTGGGCAAGAGTACCGTAGCGGTCAACCTCGCGCTGGCGCTGGCTCAGGATGGTGCGCGGGTCGGCCTGCTCGATGCCGACATTTACGGCCCCAACGTGCCGCTGATGCTAGGCATCACCGACAAGCCGCAGCCGATGAATGGCAAGATCCTGCCAGTGGAGAAGTATGGCCTGAAGGTGATGAGCATGGGCTTCTTCGTAGAGGCGGACAGCCCGGTGATGTGGCGCGGGCCGATGCTTGCGAAGATGCTGCAGCAATTCCTCTACGATGTGGAGTGGGGCGAGATTGACTATCTGGTGCTGGATCTACCGCCCGGTACTGGCGATGTGCAGATCACCCTGGCGCAGCAGATGCCGCTCACTGGGGCGCTGATCGTCAGTACCCCGCAGGAAGTGGCGCTGATGGACGCAACGCGGGCGCTGAATATGTTCGTCAAACTGGATGTGCCGATCCTGGGCATGGTGGAGAACATGAGCTACTTCCTCGCCCCCAATGGCGACAAGCTGCCTATCTTCGGTCACGGTGGAGCTAAGGACGCGGCGGAGAAGCTGGGCGTGCCATTCCTCGGCGAAGTGCCGCTGGATCAGCGCATCCGCGAGGGCAGCGATAGCGGCAGCCCGATTGTGCTTACCGATGAGGCTGGCAGCAACTCGGTCGCCTTCCACCACATCAGCCGGGGGCTAGCCGCGCAGGTCAGTATGCTGGCGCTTAACTGAGTGCTGAGGTTTGAGGTTTAAGGTTTAAGTTAGGGCGCACCGATGGTGCGCCCCAATTCTAATCCGTTTCTCCGTTTAACCTAATCCGTTGGCTGTCTTCTTAGCTAGCGCAGCCCAGCGAACAGGTCAGTCTCCATCCCCTCTGGCACCGGCACGAACGACTTGATGCGGGCGAAGGTGTCCGCGCCGAAGGCCAGATGATTTAGATCTTCGGGCAGGGTATAGAAGAACGAGTCCTGTGAAAACTGGGTGCGGTGGCAGCGGGCGGCGCGGCGTACCAGCGCGGCGTATTCGTGGGTGTCTACCTCGGTGGTCTGGCGAGCCATCTCCTTCTGCATCCGCGCCATCCACTCGGCCTGCTCCTGCTCGCGCTGCTCCGGGGTTTTGTCGCTATCCTCATCATCGTCATTCCAGGGTGACTTGAGGCCACGCGCCTTCATCTCCTCGGTCATCTCCTGCCAACGCTTGAAGTTCCACGAGGTGTAATACAGCTTCTGCGCCTGGTGTGGCTCACCCGCATCGGTATACTGTGCAGGGTCGGCAGCGGCATCGAAGGCGGCTACCGCTATGCGATGCGCGTTGATGTGATCGGGATGGCCGTAGCCGCCAATTTCATTGTATGTCACCAACACATCGGGCTTATACTGGCGCACCAGCCGCACCAGCCTGCTGGTTGCCTCACCCAGGTCGGCCTTGTTGAAGCAGCGCGGGTCTTCGTTATCCGGCGTGCCGATCATGCCGGAGTCGCGGTAACCTAGCTGCTCGGAGTGCTTGACCCCCAAAATCTCCAGCGCACAATTCAGTTCAGCGAGGCGAATATCGCCCAGGCGGGGGCGGGCTTCCTCCTCGTTCAGGTCGGGGTCATGAATCTCGCCGACTTCGCCACGGGTGCAAGTGACCAGCACGGTGTTGACCCCCTCGTGCGAGTAGCGGGCCAGTATGCCGCCGGTGCCGATCAGCTCATCATCGGGATGGGCGTGAACTGCCATCAGGGTAAGGTTTTGATTGCTCATTATATGTTATGCTCTCCTATGTTTGCTTCTTGAAACGCTGGCTTCAGTATACCACGACGGGGTGGATGGGTCAACCGGATACCCTTGATAAATAGGGGGTGTAGCTTCCCCTCCCACCGGGAGGGGTAGGGGAGGGTGCGTGCAGCGCGACTCGGACCCACCCCCAACCCCTCCAGGCGGGAGGGGAGTATTAAAAATCTGCTTTACTCAGCACTCAAACCTCAAACCTCAGCACTCGTCTAGGGCCGATGGACGATGCCCTCATAGACGATCTGGGCCATCTCGTCACGACGGATGTTATTGTTGGGCAGGAAGATACCGCCTGGGTAGCCGTTGATGATGGCGTTGTGGTAGGCGGTCTCAATGCTGACGTAGAAGATGTTGTTGGGTGGTACATCGCTGAAGTCCTGCTGCCCACCAACCGGGGTAATTAGGGTAAAACCGCCTGCATTGACGACCAGCTTGGTAAGCTGGGCGCGGGTGATGGGGATGTTGGGCAGGTAGCAGGGATTGCCCAGCCCATGAGCCGTGCAGGTAGCCGGGTCGAAGCCGCTGAGGATGCCTGCATGGAAGCCACTCTCGATGAAGAGGTAGGCAAAGTAAGTAGGTGGCACGTCCACGAAGTCCTGATTGCCGCTTGGCGTGTAGAGCGGCACGCCAAAGCCGAGAACGACAATCTTGGCAAACTGCCCACGAGTGGAAGTGCGGTCTGGGCCATAGTGAGTGGGGTCAATCCCAGAGGTGATATGATTACAGGCGAAATAGAGGATCGCGTGATAAAATATGTTGCCGTTGATGTCCACGAACGGGTTGGGGCAATCGGTCGGCGTGGCGCTGGCAACTGCCGTCGGTGTGGCGCTGGGTTGTGGGGTGTTTGTCGGCGTGTTCGTCGGTGGCACGGCAGTAGGTGTCGCCGTCATGGTGGGCGTGCTGGTCGGTGGCACGGGTGTATTGGTTGGCGTATCGGTTGGTGGCAGCGGCGTATTCGTCGGCGTGCGGGTGGCAGTGTTGGTTGGCACGATGGTAGGGGTAGGCGTACTGCCGTTCGGTACGCCCTTCGCCACCCATATATCCTCGTCGCCAGTGCGGATATCGGTCCAGCACGGGTAGATGGCGGCGCTGGTCGCGTCCATGCCGTTGTAGTCGCCGATGAAGTTGGTGCCGCCCGCATTGGAGGTTTGGCTGCTAACCCTGACATTGGGCGTGTCCCAGGTCACACCGTTATCGGGCGAACTGGTAAAGTAGGCGTTGAAGTAGTTAGAGTTGGGCTGGTTGCGGGTATCGTTCCACACCACGCTGACACGCCCATCGCTGGTCGCACTGATGGCGGGGAAGAACTGCTGGCCGTTGGGCGCGTCGTCAATCCTGAGCGGCGCACTCCAGGTTATGCCCGCATCGGTGCTGCGGATGAACACGATGTTGGCATCGTTGCTGACGTAATCGGCCCAGGTCATATACTGGTCGCCGTTGCCGGGATCGATCGCAAATGCGGGGAAGCTGTTGGCCCGATAGTTGGAGTCGCCGAAGCCACCGCTGGGTATCTCGTGAACGTTGGCGTTAGCCACCACTGGCGTGCCAAAGGTCGCGCCACCGTCGCTGGAGCGCACCACCGCCATACGCGAACCGACATTGTTGTTGATAAAGGCAACGTAGAGATCGCCATTGGGGGCGATGCGAGGGTAAGCGCCCTGGTTCTGGTCGAAGTTGGGTGGGCCAGCCGCTATCACTGGCGCGCTCCAGGTCAGGCCGTCGTCGGTGGAGTGGGCAACCACCAGCGGGTCGTTGTTATTGCTGACGCTGTACTTAACCCAGGCAATATAGAGCCGCCCATAGTAGGGGCTGCCAGGGTTATTGTCTACGGTCATGAAGTCTTTGTCGTTGAAAATGTCGGTGGTGTTCGAGTAATCCACCACGATATTGTTCGACCAGGTTGCTCCGCCATCAATGCTACGCATGAAGCCAACACCGCCGCCTGCCTGATTCACAGCATTGAAGGCAATATAGGCAAAGTAGGCATGGTTGTTTACGCCAAAGGCCATCGCCGGATCGCCGGAGTTGCTGGTGCCAGTGTTGACCTGCAACCCTTCGCTCCAGGTCACACCGCCATCAGAGCTATGATACCAGCCTGCGCGGGGTGGGCCGGTGCTGTAATCGTTAGCCGAGCAGTTGATGGTGTTGGGGTCGAGCGGATTGACCGCCGCGCTAGTCTCGTCTTGCCAACTGGTGGTGACGTTGTTGGCGCGGTGGTCGGGGCCGAAGATAACGTCATCCACCTGCGGGTTGCTGGTTATTGCGTCAAGTGGGCTGGGGTTTCCCACTTTGGCCGCAGCACCCGCATGAGTGAACTGGGTCACGCCTGAAAGCTGGGGATGGCGCTGGATTACCACACCCTTTGCCTGACTGCCAGGTGATGGGACGTTGGCGGCCAGTGCGCTCACCCCGGCGACCATCGCCAGCAGCAGTGCGGCGATGGTCAGTATCAGTTTGTTTCGCATCTCTCTTCTCCTTGCAAGTCGCGCCTTTGGTGAATTTTCGTAGGGGCGGGCTGCGCTCGCCCTGGTGCAGATGGTGAATTTTCGTAGGGGCGGGCTGCGCTCGCCCGGACTTTGGTAGGGGTGGGCTGCACTCGCCCTGACCTAATCAGTATATCACCTGCGGTGGGAGAGTAGCAAATCATCCGCACTACTTGACTGGTACGATAATTGCTGTGGTAAAGGGCAGGGCTGACCGCAGCGCGGCAATCAGCTTTGACAAACCAGCGACCATCAGATATAATTTGTTACAATCGCAGCGACGTATTTGGTGGTAGGCAGTACGGCTATCGCGGTTAATCGTTACCCGTCAGCCAGTGTACCGCTCCGAACATTGAGCATTTGAGAATCAAAATCACATATAAGGAGAGATAATGATGAACCTGAGAAACCTCATTCCCACCATCACCGCTGAAGCGCACTGTGACATCCCTTGCGGGATCTACGACCCGACTGCGGCGAAGGTTGCCGCCAAGACAGTTGCCCGCATGGTCGAGCAGATCGAAGGGCTGGCCGCGCCCGCTAGTGGCGATCAGCACGCTATGCTGGAATATGTCAACGGTGTAGGTCGCCGTATCGGAGTCAAAGAGATGCACGCCGAGATCTGCAAGCACGAGCTGGAGATCCTCTGGTCCGACTCCTTCAAGCCGGAACACCTGCAGACCTTCCCCGACCTGCACGACAAGTTCTGGAAGGCAGTCAAGCTGGCCTCGAAGTGCAAGCAGAATGTAGACAAGCAGGCGGCCTACGACCTGATTGCCGCCGTTGATGGCATTGCTGAGATGTTCTACACCGCGAAGAACGCGCCGCAGAAGTACGATGCCTACAAGCTCATCACCGACACGCTTTACTGAGCGGTTGTGGGCGCGGCTACGGCAACGCTGCGCCCACCCTTTGTTCTGGGTGCGCGTCTCCGGTGAGAGTATGTGGCCTACCCTGATTCCCGGCAGGCGCTACCTGGCAACCTCCCTGCTCGGCCCGCGCTGTGGCAGAATCGTGGTATGCGCCAACCCCAATGAACCTGGCCTGCTGGTCAAGAAGATAGAAAAAACCGCAGGGGATAAGCTCCACATCATCGGGCTTGTCCCCTGGTCTGATTCTTATGACGTAAAACGGGATACAGTCTATGGTATGATCATCTCGCCACGCATAAGGAGGTAGCAGACTCCTACCAGGGCGGACGCAATCCGCCCCTACCCCACTCGTATGCGGCCATTTGAGGAACTGCAACCGAGTCTTTACTTTGCCGCTCGGATTGCGTATAATGCGGGGCGCGATCAGCACAATAGGCAAGGGAGGGTTAATGGCAAGCGTAGGCAATGTAGGGCAGACAAACGTCAAGCGGTGGCGGTGGGTACCGCATCAGGTGCGGGATACGTTCAAGTACCGCGACTTGCTGCGTAATCTGGTAGTGCGCGACCTCAAGGTGCGTTATCGCGGCAGCGTTTTGGGCTTCATCTGGTCGCTGCTCAACCCTCTGCTGCTGATGCTGATCTTCTGGTTCGTGTTCAGCAAGCTGGAGAAGAATCCCACCCCCCAATTCCCGCTCTTCCTACTCACTGCGCTGCTGGCTTGGACCTGGTGTGCCACCACGGTTAGCGGTTGCGTGGGCAGCATCGTTGGCAACGGCAACCTGATCAACAAGGTCTACTTCCCCCGCGAACTGCTACCTATCTCCACTGTAATTAGCAATGGCATCAACTTCCTACTCTCGCTGCCGACTGCGTTTGCTTTGATTTTCTACTACCTAATTAGATACCCGCAGCACTTCGGGGTGACGTATATTCTGCCCGATCTCAGCACGGTGACAATACTCAATCCGTTCAACTGGAACCTGCTCTGGATTCCTGTTTTGCTGCTGACCCAGGCGGTGTTTCTTGCCGGGCTGGGCCTGTTCCTCGCTGCTCTCAATGTGTATTTTAGAGACACATCGCTGATCGTCGAGGTTGGCCTCCAGGCATGGTTCTTCCTTACCCCAGTCATCTACGACCTCAGCACAGTGACTGGGAGCGCGACCCAGTACATATACTGGCTCAACCCGATGGCCTCGATCATCTCAAGCTGGCGGCTCATCCTCTACAATGGCGGCAATATTGACCCCAGCTTCATCTTGCGTACCATGATTACCTCAGCGATAATCTTCGTGATCGGCTATCTGTTCTTCAGCCGCCTCAGCCGCTCGTTCGGTGAGGAGATTTAGGCATGAGACATGAGACACGAGTTTTACACATTAGTAGTGGTGATAACACGATTAAACAAAGGGTGGGGCGCATATCAATGCGCCCCTTGTTATCGCAACACCCAGCACTCATTACCTCATAAACAAAGTTTCGATGAGCGTTAATGCGCTTCACCGGGGCGCGATAAATCCGCGCCCCTACGAAGGTTCTCATCAAAGTCAAGTTAGTGATGTACTCATGCCTTGTGCCTCATGCCTCATGACTCAGCGCAGCGTGACCATTACCGGGATAGCGCCAACCCCACTTCCGAGGTTGCCAAGCGCCTTGCCAACCACTGCGCCAAACGCGGCGCTACGGTCGCTGGCCTTCATCGCCGCACCGGAACTGGCGCTGGTGGTAAGCAGGTCGCCAACATGGATTGGGCCGCTGCTGGCATCCACTTTCACTGCCTTGAATGCCCCCAGTGTAACTACCCCCATGTATTCGCCAGGATGGATGATCGCAGCATCGTCGTAGTGACCGTAATGCGCTTTGGCTCCCAGCGGGGCGCTGGGGTCGCCTGGCAGCCAGCGGCGGTCCACCACGCCGAGTACGCCGCTGTCGTATGGCTTGGCCGAGGCTGCGGCGCTGGCTACCGGGATGTTGCCCACCTGCGCCGCCTCGGCCGCCAGGCTGCCCGCCACCACGATGTCGCCACTATGCAGGTCGGTTGGGCCAGTGTTACGCATGATGTCGGTAACATAGCCGGTTTTCGCCCCAGCTACCGTCAGGTCTCCATTGATTATTACGGAGTTGAGTTGGGCATTAGGAGTTGAGCCAATCAGCATCCCCCCGTTCTGCACAAGTTCAGCATAATTACCTGCCGGGTTGCCATTATCAATCCAGGCGGCGACGTAATTCTGGGAGTACGCGCCCAGTCCAACCGACTCGGTGATGCCGCTGGAGTAGCCATAAACGCCCTCACTCAGGTTGGATAGGCCGTCACTAGTACCTATGCCAGCCGCCTCACCGTAAAGGCCGGTGCCAGTGGTGAAGGTATTGGTGCTGGTAATCGCATAGTAGTTGTTGTGTTCCGCAACGGCGATGCCGGGCAGGCCATTCGTCTCATTGATGGCAATCCCCGGCTGGGTGCGGGCCTGCGAAATGTAGCGGCTCATCTCGCCGCGACTGACCGTGTTGCCGGGCAGATAGTAAGGAAGATTGTTGGGTGGGACGCAAGCGCCAGCGGGGGGCTGACCGCAGGGGTAGCCGCTAACGATGCCCTGGGTGAAGAGCAGGCTGGTATAGGCGTACCAGAAGCTGCCGGGGGCGACATCCTGGAAGTATTGCGGCGGTGGGCTGGAGGTGGGGCTGGGGGCGGGGGTGGCGGTGAGCGCCGGTGCGCCGCCGGTGTTTCCGCTAACAGGCGGTTGTCCCACGGGCGGCTTGCCCCCTTGCGCCGCTGCGCCGAAGCTGCTGAGGGCTAGCACGAGCGCCAGCCCGGCAATGATCGCGGCTGCGCCCCTGCCGAGGGTGCGACCGTGATTGCTTATATTTAGGTCTTTCATGGTTACTAATCCTTTCTCTAACTCGAATGCCCGAGCATTACTGAAGCACGGCAAACGCTACGATTGCCAGGGCGGGTCTGCCAGCCGCCTGGTCGTAACCATTGTAGCATAGCCTACCAGTAAGGGCAAGAAGAATGGGTGTGCGTCG
>JBBRMT010000017.1:0-35231 GCA_038230695.1 Chloroflexia bacterium | reverse complement strand
TGTGGTGGGGGGATGGGTGACAATGAGCTTGGCCGCTGGTCAGCATTTCTCCCCCAAACCCCCGCTGGGGGCTTAGTTTGTGGTGGGGGGATGGGTGACAATGAGCTTGGCTGCTGGTCAGCATTTCTCCCCCAAACCCCCGCTGGGGGCTTAGTTGGAAACGTAGGGGCGAGCGGAGGGCTGCCCGGTTGCCTATTCACGGCATTGGACGCAGCCAAAATGCGCCAGCCAATCAGGTAGAGGATCAGCAACGCGACCAACAGCGGCAGGGTAACGCTAATTGCCGGAACGACCAGCGTGCTTATGCCGTAATCAACGGGTTCGACCCTCACCCAATCCACCCGCACGCCCAATTGCCGCGCATCCTTTGCGGGCTGGAAGGTGGACGACTGGATGGTGATATGCAGGTCAGGGTTGAGTGTGCCAAAGCGTGGCACGAAGAATGTTTGCTCCTGATAATTCAAGGTGAGGACAGGATGGAATTGCTGCGCGTTGATGGTGAGGGTCACGGGCGTGGTCGCGCTAGATGGCTGGCCCGCCCAGCGCAGGGTTACGCTATAGGGTTGGTTGCCCAGGCCAGGCAGCAGGATTTCGCTCTGCGCCTTGCTCCAACGATAGGTAATACCTATGGTAGGGTCGGTTTCGCTTGCGTTCCAGCCGGGCGAAACGGGTGGCGCTTTCAGGCAATATTGCGATGTGCCGAGCCAGGGGCAATCGTCCGGCCCGCCGATGTCCAGCACGGTGGGCTGCTTCAACTGGTAGACGGCGGCGGTGGCAAGTGCAGCGACCAGCAGAAATAGCCACAGCCAGCGGTTGGCGAGGCTACGTCCGATATAGCGTGCTTCCTCAACGACCGCCATATACGATCCTCTCAAGCCAGAGGCTACCGCCCGCAAAGGCCAGCGCGACCAGCAACAGCCACACCAGCCAGCGGCCCCAGCGCCCCAGCCGCTCAATATAAGCCAGCGTGATGCCGCTAGCAAACGCCAGCGGGTACATGGTATACAGCAGGTGCTTGCCAATCATGTCCAGCCAGTAGTTGGCAACGTAGAACAGCGGCAGGATCAGCAGCCAGCCCACCAGAATGAGGAATGTAGATTGTAGATTTGTGACTGCCATTATCCCCCTCCCCGATCCAAGGGGAGGGTTGGGGAGGGGGGTGCGCGGCCACGCGCTGCGGAATAGCAGCATCAGGCCAACGATGGCGAGGATGAAGGGGATGAGGCTGCCGTAGAAGGTTATATTGCTGACCAACAGTCCACCCCAGCCGCCCAGCTTGTCGCCGACCAGTTGGCCGCGCACAGGGGTGCCGCTACCAACTGCAGGCAATGTGTTCTGCACTACGCCCGCAATATAACGACCATAGTAGAGCAGCACAGCGAGGGCGGAGGCGATGATGCCACTAAGCGGCAGAAATAGCAGCGCGTTGCGACGGATCACGCGGTTACGGATAAAGAAACAGCCAATGAAAACCACCCCTAGCACGATAGGAGTGAACAACACCATGGTGGGGAACGAGAGCAGCACCAGCGCCAGCAACAAGGATTGCACTAGCAGCGCCAGCGGGCGATGCAGGCGCGGCAGGTTGAGCGCGAGATAGGCGAAGGCCAGCAGGGTCAGCCACTGGGCGAAGATGGTGGGCAGTGTGCCGAACGACAGCACCCGATAGGAAAGCGGGGTCAGCAGGTAGACGGCGGCGGCTAGCAAGCCGATGCGTTCGCCATTTGGCAGCAGGCGGCGGCAAAGATAGTAGAGAATGAGCGCACCGCTCACGTCAATCAGACAGATAACCAGCTTGACCCAAACCGCTAGCTCGCCCGGCAGCCAGGCTAGCGGAGCCATCACCAGATAGAACAGCGGCGACTTCGGCACCAGCGCGTTACTGCCCAGATCCCAGTCCTTTGGCGTGACCGACAACACCCCCGGCTGCAACAGTTGCTCCAGCCCACCATCCTTCACCACCGTGATGAAGCGCAGGTGCCAGGGCATATCCTTGACAATGGTCTGCGGCAGATCCATACCACCAAACTTGATCGCGAAAGCGATGACAATGATCGCGATGAGGTAATTTTGGATTTTGGATTGAGGATTTTGGATTGAGGAGGGCGGTGCGATTACCCCCAGCAGCCAGGACGTTGCCAGCAACACGATGTAGCTGGCGGCCACCGTGATCAGCAAATCGGCGCTAGCGATGGCAAGCCCCTGATGGGCGAATATCATCAGCGCGATAAGGATGGCAGCAGTGATAGCGGTTAGGATGAGCGGCAAACTCCCAGCGCGGAGCGGGACCGGGCGGGAGGTCAGCAACGTGCGGAGCCGCGCTAGCAGCAGGTAGAGCAGCGCAGCGAAGGCGACCAGGCGAAGCAGCACGCCGAGGTTAGGGGCGATGAAGCCCGCATGGGGCGCGGGTGTAACCCGTACCCAGGCCAGCTTTGGCCCGCGATCGTCGCCCGGCGAGTCGGGCGAGTTGTAGGTTTGGCTGCGTAGCTCCACCACCACATCGCGGGCGGCGAAGGTAGCGGGCGTGGCTTGCTGATTGATGGCGAAGGATAGTTCCTGCCAACCGCCTTGCAGACGGTGACTGTATAGCTGCTCACCGCCGACAAACACGGTGGTGGTCAGCGGCTGGGCGGGATTGGCGAGGTTGCTGCCGTCCAGCCGCAGGGTCAGGGTGTAGGGTAGGCTGCCCGTGCCAGGGATGGTGATGTAGGAGTAGTAATCGGTGATGCGGTAGCTATCGCTGCCATCAGCGCCGCCCGCGTGAAAGTTGCTAATGTAGGGGTCGGCATCGGCAGCGCCGACATTGACGAAGTATTGCGCGGGCGGAAACTGGTAAGCAGCCACTAGCCCCCCCGCCAGCACGACCAGCAACCCCACCAGCAGCATGAGACGACGAGGGGCAAGGTAGCAGCCCAGCAGGGCAAGCTCCTGCCGCCCCCAGCGGGGCTGTGGCTGTAGCGTGGGTTCAACGACCACTTGGTTTCACATCCTGTGGCGTGATAGTGGGCCAGATGCTATGGTTGGGGGTCCAGGCCAGCGCGGTGCGGGCTGCCTGGTTGCTACAGCGATATGAAGGACCAGAAGGCAGGCCGGGGGTGCGCTGCGGACGACTCACACCGAGGCGATCGCTAAGGCCATCCAGATATTCGCCATAACGCAACGGCGTGTCCACAATGTTGAAGGTGGATCCACCAGTAGCTTGCTCCAACGCCGCGACAATTGCTGTAGCCATGTCGCTAACGTGGATGGGCGAGATAAAGTTGCGACCTTCGCCGGGGATGGCTACATTCCTCTGCCGCAGCCAGGCCACCTGATCATCCTGCGCCGTGCCAGGGCCGACAAACGTGCCGCCACGCAGGATGCACCACTGCAACTGAGCGGCGGGTACGGCGTGGAGCATCCCTTCCATGATTATAATTGGCCCCACCAGAGAGGCGCGGGCTTGCGAACTGTCAAGCGGAGTGCTTTCGTCAATCCAGCGGTCGCCGCCATCGGGGTAGGCCATCACGATGCTTTGCTGCACGTAGCGCGGCACACCTGCGGCCAGCGTGGCATCGAGCAGGCGGCGAGTGCCTTCGGTACGCAAGCGGGTGTTCGCCTGCCACGCGCCGGGCGCGGTGGGGTTATGCGGGATGGCGGTGGCGATGTGAACGGCAGCGTCGCAGCCCGCCAACATCGCGGGCAAGGGGGACTCAATGCCAGCATCGAGCAAGTCGCCGCTCACCGCCTCAACACCATCGGCTGGCAACTTAGCGGGGTCGCGCACCAATGCCCGCACGCTGTGGCCCTGCGCTTGCAGAAGCGGCAGCAAGGCGCGGCCCAGCACGCCGGTTGCGCCTACGATAAAGACGCGCATTATCCACCCCTCCTTAGCTGGGCGAACTCAATCGCTTGCTGGTAATAGCCTTCGATTTCGCCGATTAGCCTGGCCTCGCCATAACGTTCGCGCAGGGTGGCGTGGCCGCCCGCAATTAGCCGCTGGCGCAGCGCCTCGTCGCCCAGCAGCTGCAGCGCAGCCTCGGCCAGCGCGGGCGCGTCGTTGTAGGGGGTGAGCAGGCCGTTGTACTCGTGCTGCACCGTCTCGTTGACCACCGGAATATCGGTGCTGATTAGCGGCACGCCCGCTGCCATGCTCTCCAGCAGCGGCAGGCCAAAGCCCTCGTAACGGCTGGGATAAAGGTAAATATCGCTCTGCTGCATCAGGGTGGACTTCTCTTCGTCGCTAAGGCGACCGAGGAAGCGTAGCCGTTCACTAACCCCGCGCTGGACAGCCATCGTCATCAGCTGTTCGCGCTGCGCCGGATTGTGGGTAACGAATAGAAAGGTAGCAGTGGGGTAGGTGGCGACTATGCGCGGCATTGCCTCTACCACCAGGTCGTAGCACTTACGGCGGGTAAGTTGACCGATGTACAGTAGCCAGGGACGGGTCGCACCATCCACGCCCGGTACAGGCACGGGCGGCTGCTGGTAGGGCGCGGGGTCAATCCAGAGCGGCACCACGCTGGTGCGGGCGGGGGGGATAGCCATCTGCTTGATTATGCCCGCCTCGTGGCGCGAACAGGGTAGCCACCAACTCGCCTGTCGCAACGGCCAGTGCAGCGCGAAGTTTCGCAGCGTATACTTTACATGGCGGCCAGTCAGGGCGCGTCGCACTGCGATGGCGGGATCGAAGATGAGGTGGTCGAAGTGGGGAGAGGCATCATAGGGCGCATCGCGGTCGTCCACCAGGTATTCATCGTGGAAAGGGCCAAGCCAGGTATAGACCACCGGCACGCCGAGGCGGCGATAGTGACGCACCGCGGCGAAGGCCAGCGCGTTGCGTGGGTGCATGATGTGGACGACATCGGGGCGCGGTTCGACGGCCAGCGCGGCGGCAAATCGGCGATTGTTCCAGATGCGGGCAGGCACGCGCACCACGTTGATGCCGTCAATCACCTCGTCGTGGCTCATGTCCGGCGCGTCGGTCAGGTAGCCATAGGCAGTCACCGCGTGGCTGCGCCGCGTCAGCGCCCGCCCCAGGGTGCGCTCCGGCCAGTTGTAGAAGGTGCGGCTCACCCCGCCCAGGCCGATGATTACGACGCGCATCGGTCTTCGATTTTGGATTTTGGATTTTGGATTTTGGCGCTGCACATGGCGGAGCTATTATAACCGCCGCCAATTGGGGTGTCAAAGCGGGATACTAAGCCAAAGTCAGGTGCAACATGAGGTACCATATATATAATCGGGTGGTGATGAATCTGCAGCACCGCCAGCACTATGAAAACCAGACTAAAGGCGAGCCAAATCCCTACGCCCATCTCCTCCTCGGTATCCTCGCCTGGCAACATGAGTCGGTTCAGTAGCGCGATCGTGCCAACCCCGAAGAAGAAATTGAGCAGGTACAGCCAGTACCAATCAGTAAAGCGGGACAGCACCGCCGACCCGTAAAAAGAACCAAGCAGAACCCCGCCAAAGGCGGCGATGCAGCAGGTTGCAATCACAAGAAAATTGCAGCGATCCGGGTAATATATAAGATCGGGTTGGCAGGAGCGACGCAGGTGCAATTTCCGACCTAGCGCAAAGGCGAGAGCCAGCATCGCTCCGCCGCCAAGCGCCTGTGCCAGTCGGCAATAGAGCAGCCAATTGAGATCGGGGGTTAGATGAAAGATATGGCTACCGGTTAGCGATGCACCGAACGAGCCGATGGTGAAGAGGGTCAGGGCAAGCAGGGCGGTGCGGCGATATCCAACTCTATGGAGTATTCGATTACCTCCGAGTATGGCGAGGACGAAGACAACAGCATAAAACCAAACTGCAAGGTCAAGCTGCCAGGGAGGCCGCAACTCGCCTGACTGGCAGGTTTCATAGTTACAGTTAATTAGTCCAGCATAGTTGTAGGGCTGCTCCCCGATATTAAATATCTGCTCGATCTGTGTGATGGCAGGTACGATCGCGCCGACATTCAGCACAGCCATTACTGCGCCTTGCAGCAGCACGACGAAAGCCAGCCATAGGTGAGATTTAACTGGGTTGGTGGGCTGGGTAGTTGCTGAGACAGGGTCGCGGATTGCTTCCATATACACCTCCATTAATGAATCAAGACTTGTATATCAAACGAAATCAGCAGCAGAAAAGTCCCCCAAAGCTGAGGCATTATCCGACAATCTCCAGATATGGTATATTAGCTGCAGAGAGACTTGAGGAGACTAAAATGAGCGAACTATTGTATGGCCGCAACGCGGTGCGTGAGGCGCTGCGAGCGGGGCGGCGCAAACCGACCAGGCTGTTGCTGGCCGAGGGGATGCTGGTACAGGAGGATAGCGGCACGCTGGGTGAGGCGGTGACCGAAGCAAAAAGGCTGGGCATCGTGGTGCAGAACCTGCCGCGCCTGCGCCTCGACCAGATGACTAATGGCGCAAACCATCAGGGGGTCGCGCTCGAAGCCAGCCCATACCCCTATGCTGATTTCAAGGAGCTTCTGGAGGGATTGCCCACGCAGCAGGATGCGCTCTTCCTGGCGCTCGATCATCTGCAAGACCCTCAGAACGTCGCCACCCTGCTGCGTACCGCCGAGGCAGTGGGAGTTGCGGGCGTAGCTATACCAGAGCGTCGCGCCGCCCTCATTACCCCGGCGGTGAGCAACGCCTCAGCGGGCGCGGTCGAGCATTTGCAAATCGCTACGGTCAACAACCTGCCCCGCGCCATCGAGCAGTTGCAGGCAGCGGGATTGTGGGTGGCGGGCTTGCAGGAAGAAGGGGCGCAGCTATACAGCAAGGTTGACCTGCGTGGCCCGCTGGTGGTCGTGGTGGGCAGCGAAGGCAACGGCTTGCAGCGACTCACCGCCGAGAAGTGCGACTACCTGCTGCGCCTGCCCATGTTTGGTCGCATCGAGTCGCTCAACGCCGCCGTGGCGGGTAGCATCGTGCTGTACGAGGCCGCCCGCCAGCGCAACGAAGCAGCGTAGACGCACACCATCAACAACACCACCAAAATTGACAAATGTTAGCTAATTGTGCTATCTTCTAGCACAGCGTAGCGTTATAAGATTAAGAGGTTAGATTTGCAGGTGTGCAAATGCGTTCCGAAGCGCGGGCGGCAGCCTGTTCAGAGGCATCGTTTAACCTCAAAAGAGATAGCGATGCAATAATCCCGAAAGAAGGCCATAAAATGCAGACGATTTATAGCTTGACCCACAGCACAGCGGCGCAAATGTTGGCAATGTTTATGCTTATCAGCATGATGATGATTGCATCTGCGCTGATCATGCCGGGGGCGGCGATACCAATCCCCAACCTGTAACCGCTAATCGCCTCAGCGCGGCAAGGTGAATATGATGAGAGCAACGACCCTGGGGCGGCCCGCCGTGGCTGCCTTGATGGCGGCGTTGGGCCTGGTCATGGTCATCACTTTCGTGCTGTGGCTGGCGGCCAACTTTTCACCCCATGTGAACGCCAGCAACCCCGCCGCCAACCTTGGCAGTAATAATCCGGCGATGATCGCGCCGCCGCCTACCATCACCCCGCTGCGGATCGGCGCGTTGCCTACCGTAACGCCGGTCAGCCTTGCGCCGCAACCACCCGCCGCCCCAACCCCTACCATTCACCAGAACGTCAATAGCGATGGTGATAACAACGGAAGCAATGATAAGGGCAAGGGCAAGGGTCACAAGAAACCATAGTTACCGTATATCTCCATTATCTCGCTCCACCCTCCCACTATGCCCATTAAGCTCCCGGTTGAAGCAGCTTGTTGATCTCGGCGATATGCTCACGTTCGTGATCAACGTGATGCACTGCTGTGCCATCCACCACCAGGCGTGCTTCACCCTCTGCTGATTTACGCACACCAGTGCGCTGCCACTGCGCCGCGGTTAGGCTCTCCAGCGTTTGGGCAAAGCGATCGTCGGTGGCGGCGAGGTCAGCAAGCATCTTGCCCAGGTCATTGCGATTGTAGTTCGGCTCGTCGGCACGGTCCATGCGCGGCATGGCGGGATTGTCCTCGTGCAGCATCAACTCGGTGCGCTCAAGGTAGGTAGCCGCTCCGTCGCGCAGGTGGCCGACTAGCTGCTTGATGCTCCAACCGCCGTTGGGGGCGGGGCGGGTCAGGGTTGCCTCATCCAGCCCTTGCAGCATCGCCGCCAGTTCGCGGGGGTGGGAGCGTAGCTCGGCGATCATCTGCGCGTGGCTGATGTCGCCGCCATAGTGCAGCCCACAGACGCAGCCGCCCGATGGTTCTTGAGCGGGGTCAATCATCGCCTTACGTAGCTTGCTAATCTCGGCCAGATGTTCGCGATCATGATCGATCAGGTGGACAAGTGCGGCATCAACCTGAAACTCATAGTGGGGGCGGTCCGTCGAAGTGGCAAGGCCGACCCGCTGCCACTGCGCGTCGCCCAGGCTGATCAGCAGGTTGGCAAGCCGCGCCTCGTTGGCAGCAAACTGTTCGAGCATTTCGTCGAGGTTGCGGTCGTTGGCGGCAGCATCGTCGCCACGGTTAGCGCGGGGCAGCACGGGCCGCTCCTCATTTAGTATCAGATTGACCCGATCAGCGAACGTGCCGCTAACCGCAGCCATATGGTCAACGATCTGATTGATGCTCCAGTTGCCATCGGGTCCAGGGCGGGCAAGTTGCTCCTCGTTAAGACCGTGTACCAGCGTCTTGAGGCCGCCCGGTTGAGTACGCAGCGCGGTAATCATCTGCGCGTGGCTGATGTCACCTGCATGGTGCGTGCCGCAGGGACAGCCGCCTGGCTCAGGGTTAAGATTGCTCATCTTTGCTCCTTTATGTTTTCTAGTTTGAGTTGTTACTAGCTACGTTGCCGTCGGATTGCGTTGATAATATAACTTATAATTGACGCACCAACTACCACGAGCAATATTCCGGCAAAAGACAGCCAGGCGTTTAGCAGGTCATTGTTCAAGGATTGATTAACAGTCGGCAGAACCAAGCTAAGGGCGAACATAATCGTGCCGATACAAAGCAGGGCATAGCCTATAAACAAGGTATAGCCAGGATGGGGGAGGGGGGATATAGCAGCTATTCGGTGGATAACATCGCCCAGCATGAACATCAGGCTGATAAAACCGATAATCATAAACGAAGCGAACATAATGTGATCTGTTGTGCCGAGAGCGTAGAAACCGCTGATAAGTATGGATATAACTGCAATGACGATGCAGATCTTATCGAATTGGTTCAAACGAACAATAGGCTGTCTAATCATGACCGAGGTACACCTTTCTATAAAGACCTTAGATTGCCCAACTACATTATACCACTAATGAGCAAAGGGTGTACCAGTAATGCCGATCACGCCAAGCCAGCGGCTAATGATGCTGCCGCTGGCTAGGTGCAGGTATTGATTAGTTAGATGATGGCGACGATTATAGCGGGATGGCCTCGCGGATGCGCTTGGAGGCGCGGCGCATCTCGATCTTGACGTAGCCGATGTTGACCTTGCGCTCGGTGATGACCACCAGGAGCAGGTCTTCAGCCTCCATTAGCTGGATTGTACCTTCGTTAGCTTCGACGATGGAGTTGGCGAGGCCACCCACACCGATGCGTTCGCAGGCTTTGGCGAGCGTGCCATACATCGCGGCGGCCATCGCGCCCAGCACCTCGGCATCCTCCTCCTCCAGCAGCGTGCTGGCAACCACCAGCCCATCCTTGCCTACCAGCAACGCGCCGATCACGCCATCAATGCGGATCAGGTCTTCGACTATTTTTCTCACTAGCGGTTCCTCTCCCTCCGATTATTTGCTCAACAACCAGTTGTACTGGCTGATCGCGTGCTGGAACAAGCCCTGTTTCATGTAGGCATCACCAAGCACCCGATGGGCGCGTGGGTTGTTGCCTATCTCCTCGACGGTGAGCATATCTTGCAGGTTGCTAACTACATCCTCAAGCGTGGAGGCAGGCACCGACTTGCTCTTGACGATGAGGCGATACTGTTCCAGGGCGTTGTCGTAGTCGTCATTGTTCTCGTAAGCGCGGGCCAACACCAGGCGGGCGGTAACATCGTCACGGTTGGCATCCACGAAGTTGCGTAGGGCGCTAACGCTGTTGAGTTCGTCGGCGGGCAGGGTTGGCGCGTAGCTTGGCGGGGTGGGGCGCGGCGCGGGCGTGGGGCGGGTGGGTTCGAGCGGCGTAATTTGCTCGATCAGCGCATCCTCGGCGGGCGGCGTTGCCGATGCGGTAACTGCGCTAGCATCCTGCACGGCATTGGGCGGAGGTGTGGCAACCTGACTCCCCCATCCATCGCGGGGGAGGGTTGGGGTGGGGGTCGGCGCAGCCGGAAGGTTATCCATGTAGAGCGGTCGTGCGGGGGACACGTAGGCGCTAGGTGGCACCACCGGCGCGGCGGGCGAGACGTAGCTGGACGGCTGGGCAGTGGGCGGCGCAGGCGACACGTAGGTTGAGGCTGGTTCGATGGTAGGCATCGTGGGGCTAGTGGTCTCAACGGCAGCCACCGGTTGCGCGTCATTGACAACGTAATCGGCTTCGACCGCCTCAGCTTCAGCGGCTGGCGCGGGTGCGCTGGCGGCTTCAGCAGTGGGCAAGGCAAAGGAGATGTCGCTCTGCTCCGCAGCAGGGGCCGCATACATATCGGCGAACTCCGGTTCGGCCTCTGCTTGCGCGGCATCAAGCTCCGCAGTGGGGATTTCGATGGGCGGGCGTGGCGGGCTGGCAAGGAAGTCAACCCAGCGTTCGCGGGCGCTCGACGTGGCTGGCTCGTCCGCTGTTGGCGCTTCCGCAGCGGGAGTAGTCGCCATATCCATGTCAGCAGCAGGCGGGTTGTAGGTTGGGCCACTGCCAACCCGATCGAGCGCGTCGCGGATCTGGCTGGCGAAGGAGGTAACACCCGCATCACCACTGGCTGCTGGTTGGTAGTCGGTCGCAGGCGCAGCTTGCTGCTCGGCCATTGGCATTACGAAGTCGGGTTCGGTCGCTGCGGCCAACGGTTCGCTGGTTGCTGCTTGCAGTTCGGCGATCGGCATCACAAAGTCGCGCTCAATCGCCGCTTCCAACTGCTCGTCGCTGGGTGCGCTTTGCTGCACCATCTGCTCTGCGCTGGCTGCGCTTTGCTGTTCCAACAGGTAATCGCCAGTGCCTGCCTCTACTTGCTGCTGGCGTACTGCTTCCAGCCCGGCGATAGGCAGATCCTCGCCCAGCAAGTAGGCCCGCTCTTCAGGGCTGAGGTCGAGACCAGACAGATCGAACTCATCGCTGCCTGCCGCTGAGGTCTCAATCTGGCTTTCAGGTTGGGCGCTGCTCGCGCCAATCGCGTAGTCAGTGGCGGGGGGGCTAATCGGTTCAATAGGCATAGCCACCTCCGGTGCAGCCAGCCAGGACGGTTCGCTAACAGGGGCGGTGGGTGCAGCGTCCATATCCTGCAACTCCATCGGCCAGTTCATCATTGTAAGTTCGTTACGCTCCTCGTCGCTCAACGGCGCACCGACCGGCGGCACGCTGGAGAGTGGCTCATCGGCGGCGGGTTCGTTGCGCTCAAGCTCCTCCTTACGGCGGCGCAGCTTGGCGAACATCGAGCCTCCCTCATCCTCGGCGCTGGCGGTTACCAGCGGGGCGGTCGGTTCGCGGTTGGCCGACTGTTGCCAGCTAAAGCCACGCACGTCAACATTGCTTGGCTCTTCGAGGTCGGATTCGAGTAGTGAAGGGCGCTCACCGGAGCGGGAAGGGCTGGTGTCAGCCAGGCCCAGATCGGCCATCGAGATTGATGTAGCCGCGCTGGCGGTGGAGGGTGGTGGCGACTCTTGCAACAGGTCATCGAAGTTGAAGGGGGCGAAGTCGAAATCGTTGCTGGCGCTCTGGCCTGCATTGCCGCGCTCACCTTCCAGCGTAAATGGGCGCAGGTCGGTGGGCAACTGATAGTCGGCGAGGTCAGCGGTTGGCGGCGCGGGTGGTATGTTGGCGGGAGCGGCAGTTTCGGGCATCGAACTGGTGAGATTGTCGAAATCGTCGAAGGAGAACGGCTTTAGGCCGCCGGGGATACCATAATCATCCTGGATGGTCGGAGCAAAGGCGGAGGAGGAGGGGGCAATGGCGCTAAAATCATTTGCGGCAGGCGCGGCGCTAGCGGTGATTCCGGGGGCGGACGTTGTGCCGAGGTCGAAATCATCGAGCGAGAAAGGCTGGAGGCTGGAGGGCAACGCATAATCCTGCGCTGCTTGCGGCGCGGCGGGTGTAAACGGCATTGCCGGTGGCGTGGTGTCAGCCAGGGTGAAGGGTTGCGCCTGCGGCGCAGGGGTAAAGGAAACGGGTGGCGCTACGTTGGACTGGGAGGGCGCGGCCAGGTCGAGATCGTCGAAGGAGAAGGGCATAAGGTCGCTGGGGATGTCGGCCATTGACGATTGCGCGGCCACAGGCGGGGCAGGCTTAAGAAAGTCAACGAAGTCTTCGAGGTCGGCCAGGTCGTCGCTGGGCGCGGCTGCGTCAAAGGTGAATGGCGAGGGCGTACTGGCAGTTGCGCTGGGGGCGGATCCGCCGGGCGCAGTGAACTGAATGTCATCAAAGCTGAATGGCTGCAGATTGCCGAAGCCAGACGTGCTGGGCGGCGCGGGCTGATCGTCGAGCGGTGCAGCAAATGACTGCGCCATCGAATTGCCAGCGTGGGTGATCGGTGCGCCACTATCGGCAAAGGAGAATGGCTGCAAGTTGGATGGCAGCATCGGCGGGTTTGCCTGCGATGCGGCGGGTTCGGGGGTCAACCAAGAGGGCAAGCCGAGATCGTCGAGGCTGTCGGCGGGGGCAGCAGGCTGGCTAGCAGCCGTTGCCGAGGCGATCTGGGTGGGAGTCAGCCACGAGGGTAGCCCCTCCATATCCATATTGTCGAGGTCGGCATGGTCGCTGCCCGTGGGTACAGCAGGCGTGGATAGGGTGGACGAAGGTGCTGCGGGCGCGGTAGATGCGGCAGGTGAGGCGGATAGCCACGAGGGTAGACCCTCCATAGAGGCGCTATCGAGGCCAGCCAGATCGTTACCCGCTGTTGGGGCGGATGGTGACATAGGGGATGGGGCGGCGGATGCTGTTGGCGTAGCGGTGGTCAGCCAGGAAGGTAGCCCATCCATATCCATACTGTCGAGGCCAGTTGGATCAGCGCTGGTGGCAGGGGTGGAGGGTGGCACACTCGCGGATGTAGAGGACGCAGGCGCGGCGGATGCCAGCCACGAGGGTAGCCCATCCATATCAACGTCGCTGGGGGGAGCGGGCGATGCTGGCGGCGGTGAAGCAGGGGGCAAGGACGTGCTTGCCACCTGCGGCGATGCGGCGGATGGCTGGTCAGCAAGCGCGGGCGATGCGCTGGTCAACCAGTCGGGCAGCCCTGCCATGTCGTCGAGGCTTGTTGCAGGAACGGGCATTGCTGCGGGCGCAGTTACGATTTCTGGCATTGCGGCGTTAGGTTGGGTGGTGGGCGGTGTAGCCGCGCTAACTTGCCCGCCCATTGCAGCGGGAGGCGGCGATGCGGGCGCAGCGGTCAACCACGAGGGCAAACCCTCATCAGCCGCAGCGGGCGCGGTGGTCGGCGCGGACGGGGCGGGGGTCAGCCACGAGGGGAGAGCCTCCGCATCAGCGGCCTGTTGCGGGCCGGGCGGGGTCGTCTCCGGCGGCGGAGCGAGGCTGGCGCTCTCACCCAGGGCGAACTCCTTGAGATAGTCGGGCAAACCTTCTTTGTCCCAATCGAACTCGAAGGTGCGGCCCTGCTCATCATCCTCTGCATAACTAGGCGCGGGCATGGTATCCTCCTCTGAACTAATGGCTGACGGGGCAGCAGTGGGTATGTGGGTTGGTGGCTCGGTGGCCGCCAACGGGGCGGATGGGTCGCCGACGGCAATAGGCTCAGTCGGGTTATTGGTAGTTTGCTCGATGGGCGCGGCGCGGGCCTTGCGGTCGTCTGGCACATCATGCTGGAACAGGCCAAGAATATCGAGCGGGCTATCGGGATTGTACGGCTGCGGGTGCGACGCACCATCGGTCGTAGCCGGTACGTCATCGAGGTCGGGCAACGGGCCAGTAGTGCGGCGCGGCGCGGCAGATGCGTTAGCTACTGGTTGCGCTGCCGCATCGCTAACCGTATTTGTCACTGGAGATAGACTTTCGCTGACCGCAGGTTGCAAGGCTTCTACGCCAGCCGCATCTGTTATCACGGGCTGCAATGGCTGCTCGTTGCCTGCAAGAGTGGCTTCTATCCCGCTCGGCGGCGCTACGGCGGGCGTTTCCTCATCATCGAGCAGATCGTCGAGGAAGCTACGTTCGCGGGCGGGGGACGACGTGACCTCACTGTTGATCGGCACGGCGGCATCGAAGCGGGTGCGGGCCGCCAGTTGATCCAGCCAGTCGGCGCTGTTCACGTCCAGCGGTTCGGGGCTAGCCTCGGATGATGCTGAAATACTTTCAGCAGTCGGTGCGGCGGTTTCGGCAGCATCGGCATCGGCAGGCGTTTGCTGATCGGGGGGGGAAACTGCGCCCAGGCCGGCGGTGGCAAGCTGCTGCATGAACTCGCTACGATCCAGCCTCTGACGCTGTAGCTCAGGCGCGGCGGTGTGGCCGTCTTCCGGTGCGGTGGTAGATGCCTCAACACGATCAGCGGGCGTTTCGGCAAGCAATGGAGCGGAAGGTTGATCAGCCTCGGTTTCGGCAGCCAACTCACTCTCGAAGGCGGCAAACTGCCCACCCACCTCGGCAGCAGTAAACTGCACTGGCTGCGGCGCGTCTTCAGGCGCGGCGGTAGCCGCCGCCGCCTCGACCAGATGCGCGGGCAGCGCGTCCTCCTCAAGCTCAACCACTTCGCTGAGACCAACTGGCAATTCACTGCTGGCGCTCAGTTCGCTGCCATCCCACTTGGGCAATTCGGCAGCATAGTAGGTAAGCGGTGGCAGCATGATGCGCCCGGCGCGGCTCTCGAACAGGCTGCGGGCCAGCGTATTGTCGGGGTCGAGATCCATGGCGCGGCGGAACAGGGCCAGGGCATCGTCGCGTTGCCCCTGGGCCAGCCAGATCTGACCGAGAATAAGGTTGGCCTGCAGGTTGTTCGGCACCTGCTGCAAGATGGCATTGCACAAATCGGCAGCGGCAGTATCGTTGCCCGCCCGCCACAGGGTCTGGGCCAGAGCAACGCGCACATCGAGGCGTGGTTCGCTACGCAAAATATCGTGGTATTCGTTAATCGCCTGAGGGAACAGATAATCGCGGGCGTAGAGGTGCGCCAGGCCAACCCGGCTTGTGCGGATCTTCGCCCCCTCACTACCAAAGCGGCTGGTGTAGAGGCGCAGCAACTCTTCGCGCAGTTCGCTAATCGCGGGGTCAATCTCGAAAGCCCGCTCGAACTCGCTAATCGCCGCATCAATGTCGCCGCGCTCCTCACGGATGATCGCCCGCCCGATATGGGCCAGCACATTCTGGGGATCGGCTTGCACCACATAGCTGAATAGCTTGTCGGCAGTCACGGTATCGCCGCGCTCAAGGTACGCCTCGCCAAGCAGGCGGTACGCCTCGACGCAGCGCGGGTAGTAGCGCACGATGTGCTGACACATTGCGATCGCTCGTTCGCTTTCGCCATGCTCCAACGCCTCTTTGGCGCGGTTGCACGCCTCTTGCAGTTTGAACTTAGCCATTGGCAGGTATTCCCCCTAAGATGGCCGCATCTGGCTGGTTTATGGTGGTTATGTCACATTATAGCGCAATTACTTTGCACGCGCAATAGCAGCCTGGGCGCGATAAGTAATGCCGTTACAAAAACGTTCGCGGCGGTGGGCTTTGCAAAAGCCTCGCCAGGTTGGGTAATGAATCCAGGTTGGTGGGATGAGCCAGGATTACCCCTGCGCTCCCTACGCACACCGCACTATCCCATAATTCAAAACTCAAAACTCAAAACTCAAAATTAAAGCATAACTCCCCCGCGCCGTCGCGATCCTGGGCCATATCGTTGCCAGCGGCGCTGGCGTTCGCGCCACCCACCCCGATGATCTCGTCGGCGCGTTCTAGCAGCTTATGCACGCGGGCGTGCGGCAGTTTACGCATATTCTTGAAGTAACGCTCCAGCGCATCATGAGGGGATAGCTCCTCGATTACCTGATCGCGGCCCTGCATTCGGTCGCCGCGCTCCACATCGCGGGTCACTGCCGCCAGATAGTTAATGCCAGCAGCGTACAAGGCCCGCTGAATATCGGCATCGCGCAATGCGGGGGCGTGTTCCACGCTGGTATGGATAATCACCCGCACGATTGCGCCCGCCAACTTCTTGTGGTTCTTCTCAATCGCTCGCAGCACTGCCTCGGTAGGGTCGTCCACAGCCGCCTCCACCTTCAGGGTAAAGAAGGGGCGAGCTGCAGTTTCGATGAAGTGGGCATCGGCAGCGTTTACCACGTAATGATTGTAACCGGGGTCGGGGTTGTTGCGCTGCTCGAACTCGGCGATGATAAAGCCTTTGGGTTCGCCTTCCTCGCCGAAGTCAATCCGCTCCAGGCTGCCGCAGTAGACCACTGCCGGTTCGTCGTGCAATACCTGATGCTTGTGGATATGGCCCAAGGCCACGTAGCTGATTGCTGGATTGATGAGCGAACTAAGCTGCACCACCACATCCTTACCCAGCATGATGTCGCGTTCGCTGCTATAGACGGCGTGGCTGACGGTGCCGTGCATGGTGAGGATGGCCGGTTTGCTGAGGTCGAGGCCAGCGATGGCCTGTTCGATCTTTGCATCAATCGCCTCGGCAATGGCGCTGTTCAGTTGTTCGATACCGATGCTGCGGTTTTCTTCTCTGGTCAGCAGCGATTGGGGAGTGGCCCAGGGGATAGCGATGATCTGTACCACGCCCTGGCGCGTCTCCACGGTGTAGAGTCCGGGGCGGCGGGCGACTGTCACCCCTGGTACGCCCAGGGTATCGAAGATCTCGATGGTATGGGCGCGGGCGGTGGCAAGAGGCAGATCATGGTTGCCCACCAGCAGGAAGCTGGGGATGTTCGCATCGCCGAGCCGACGGATGCGCCTCGCAAACTCGCGCTGGATGGTGGGGTTGGGGTCGCGGGTCTTGTAGGCATCGCCCGCAAACACCATCAGATCGCACTCTTCGGCAATCGCGTTATCAATCGCCTGATCAAACGAGCGCAAGAAGTCACCGAGGCGGCTGCCGAGGCCGGTGCTGGGGTCAAGCGTGCCGTACTTCTCCACGCCGAGGTGAACATCGCTAATGTGCAGGATCTTCAGGGGCAACTCGTCACTTCCTTCTATGTGTTATGCAACCTATCGCGCCTACGCTGGCTTACGAACCCGACCGGAGGGTCTGGCTGAGTTCTTTCACAATCTCGACCCGTACTTGCTCGTCTGCTTGCGGCAAGCGTCGCTGGTTGAGTTTAACTGACGACCACTCTTCGCGCATATCGTAACCGAGGTAGTTGCCAAGTTCCTTGCGGGTAGGCGCTTTGTCGAGCAGGGTTAGCAGTTCGATAATCGCCTTGAGGCCGATCATCTTGAGGTGGTCAGTATCCCTGCGCCGCCCATCCTTGATCTGGGCCAGGGTATATGGAGCCACCCGACTATCGTGGGGCTGCAGCCGCTGCACCATCTGCCACACCTGTTCGACAATCTGCCCGTGCCATGCCTTGAGATCCTTGGCCCGTTTGGTAACTGTGCTGCGTGAAACAACGACAGGTTCGGTAGCGAGGGGCTGCTCTATCTCATCCTCAGCCTGCATTTCGATAGGCAGCGGTTCTGCCACCTCATAAACCGCTACTGCATCTGAGACTGCTGTCGGTTCGCTTTGCATTATAGCGGCATAGTCGGGCGGCGGGGTTTCAGCAGGCGGGGCCGCTATTGCTTGCGGCGCGGGCTTGCGCTTGCTGGCTTTACGTGAGGGCGAAGGCGGCGCAACTATCGGTGGCGCACTGGTAGCTACTTCATCCAGAGCAGCGTTGATAATGTCGAGCAAGCTGAAATGATCGTCTTCCTCTTCGATGGCGGTTACTTCACCTGCCGAGGGAAGTTCGCCAGACGCATCAACCTGCGTAGCTGCGTCCGCTACTGATGCGGTGGTGAGATTAACTGGGGCGAAGTCAGATTCTGCGGGCGAGAGTGGCTGCCAGCGCCAATAGGCAGCGGCCAGGTCGCGTTGGCGGGCTGCCAGTTGCTGCAGCGCCTTCCGTTCTTCTTCCAGCATGGGGTCGTCGGCGATCTCCGCCTCAAGCAACGTCAGGCCAGAAGCAGCCGCCTGCGCCTGCCCCGAGATTTGTAGAAATTGGGCGGTCACTTGCTCCAACTGACGAGCAAGGTCGGCCAGGCGAGCGTTGAACTCGATGCGCTGGTTCAGCTTCGCGGTACGTTGATGCGCCTGCGCGACAATGTTCTGTTCCAGCCGCCCGCTAGCCACATCGCTCAGGTCGAATACGGAGGGCAATGCTTCACCAGCAGCAATCTGGGCCAGAAGTTCAGTTGCTTCCAGGGCAAACTCATCGGCCATAATCTCATCCCTGGTGTTCATATAATCAGCCCCGGCCACATATGCGCCTGCCTCCGCCTCGATCACAACGTTGCGGAGATTTACCAGGCCAAAGCCAGAGCTGCCATCGGTGCGGCGATAGGAATGGACATCGGCATTGAATGTGATAGTCGCGCCAACCGCTGGGGGGTAGGGCAGGCTTTGATCTTGCGTCACCCACATATGCGAGGCAATTACATTACGGCTCTGGGCCACAGTGGGGTTGAGCAGTATCCACATGGAGCGGCCTTCCTCCCTGCTGTAGGGATCAGCCTTGATCGTGGCCCGGAAGCGGTAACCCTGCGGCGGTTGGTTTTGCCATAGTTGGCGCAAGAGCGCGATTTGTTGGGTCATGGTTGGTTATCTGCCTAAGCTGCCAGAAGGTGAGAAGCAACTGGCGATGCCAGAGAATCTGATGCTAAGTTGCCGCCAGGGATGGGTGATTTCGTGATTATTGAATAGTTATGTATAGTTGCTGCGGCCAGTATATCACCCTTGCGGAGGGCTGTCAAGCACGGTGGAGACATAAGAATAAAGATGAAAGATTAGAGATTAAAGATGAGGATGTTAAGTGTCGTGCTTGACCATGCTGGTACATTTCGTTAAGATGGCGGCACACAGCAGACATGAGGTGCAAGGCACGAGTGCATGGGCGAACCGTTGTTCGCTCTGGGTCATTTTACCGCAGCATATGCTGGGAACAATGTTACTTCTCTACTTCTTCCGTGCTGCCCACTGGGTGAGGGCAACACTGCCGATCACGAGCAGCGAGGCCAGTAGCGTTTGCAATTTTAGCGGTTCGCCTAGCAACAGAGCCGCCCAGAAGATAGTCAGCACTGGCTGCACCAGTTGCAACTGCCCCACCCGTGCTACACCACCCAAAGCCAGTCCGCGATACCAGGCGAAAAAGCCGAGGAACACACTGACAACGCTGAGATAAGCGAAGGCTAGCCAGGCATCCGGCCCGACGGTAAAGGTGTGGCTGGCCATGTCCAACACGACTGGCACGAGCAGAAATGGCGCTGCCAACAACAAGGCCCAGCAGATCACCCGCCAACCACCAATCTCCCGCGCGATGCGTCCACCCTCGGCGTAACCGAGGCCGCCGAGTAGCACCGCGATCAGCATCAGCAGGTCGCCCGCTTGGGGCGCAC
The DNA here is from genome assembly GCA_038230695.1 of Chloroflexia bacterium. GTDB lineage: Bacteria > Chloroflexota > Chloroflexia > QHBQ01 > QHBQ01 > QHBQ01. The sequence goes on along the minus strand of JBBRMT010000017.1, from coordinate 15,611 downwards.
CCGCCTCGACTACCGCGAAGATCAGCACAGCTATCACGCTGACCACCACCCCAACCCAGAAGAAGGGCGTGGGCCGTTCACCTGCCCGCAGCACCGCCATCACCGCCGTTGCCGCTGGCAGCAGGCCGGTGATGACCGCACCGTGCGAGGCGGGTACATATTGCAAGGCGATGGAAGAGAAGAGGTTGAAGCCGAGTATCACGCCGAAGGCTACGATCGCCAACCCTAGCCAGTGCTTACGTGCTGGCAACCGTTCACGGCGCACCAGCAGCACGATAGCCGCTAGCACCGCAGCCACCACCGCCCGCCCCAGCCCCGCCACCGTGCTGTCCAGGTCGTGGACGGCTACGCGGGTGGCTGGCAGGGTGAAGCTGAAGCATAGCACCCCAATTGCCCCGTACAACAACCCCTCGCCCAGCCGCGTGTTGACCGCCACCGGCTGCTTGATTGCCATCCCAGTTCTCCCTTTCATCATCCCCTCAAGGAAAGATAGGCCAGTCTTAATATTACAACCGCTTGTCCCGCACTACATTCTACCACTATGTTTGCACCTTTAACCAGTATGCAGATTGTGCTTAAGTCTTTAGGCTTCCTCCCGCTTGACCCTGCCGATATGGTTCGTTATAATGGCGGCACACCAATCTACATTCTACATTCTACAATCCACAAGGGGGACGCGACAATGGCGTATGATGTTACCCTGATTCCGGGCGATGGCACCGGCCCGGAGATTAGCGAAGCGACACGACGGGTGTTGGATGCTACCGGCGTGCAATTCAACTGGGACGTGCAGGAAGCGGGCCTGGCAGTGCTGGAGAAGCAAGGCACCGTGCTGCCCGAGCAGGTGCTGGATAGCATCCGCCGCAACAAGGTGGCAATTAAAGGGCCGCTTACCACCCCGGTTGGTAAAGGCTTCCGCAGCGTGAACGTGGCGTTGCGTAAGGCGCTGGATCTCTACGCCTGTGTCCGACCGTGCAAATCATACCAGGGGGTGCGTTCGCGCTACACCAACATTGACCTGGTGATCGTGCGTGAGAACACCGAAGACCTTTATGCTGGGGTGGAGTTCTTCAAGGACACGCCGGACGCGCAGGAGCTAATCGCCTGGATCAAGGAACACAACGGCGCGACCATCCGCCCCGACTCGGCGATCAGCATCAAGCCGATCAGCGTGAGCGGCAGCGATCGGGTGGTGCGCTATGCCTTCGAGTATGCGCGGGCCAATGGGCGCAAGAAGGTGACAGCAGTACACAAGGCCAACATCATGAAGGCGACCGACGGACTGTTCCTCGCCACCGCCCAGGAAGTGGCAAAGGACTTCCCCGACATCGAGTTCGATGATCGCATCGTGGACAATATGTGTATGCAGTTGGTGCAGAAGCCGGAGCAATACGACGTGCTAGTTTTGCCCAACCTTTATGGCGACATTATCTCGGATCTGGGCGCAGGGCTGATCGGCGGGCTGGGTCTCGCGCCGGGGGCCAACATTGGCACTCATGCGGCGGTGTTCGAACCGACCCACGGCAGCGCCCCTCAATATGCCGGACAGAACAAGATCAACCCGATGGCAATGATGTTCAGTGGCGTGCTAATGCTCAACTATCTGGGTGAACGCGAGGCGGGTAAGCGGCTGGAGCAAGCGCTGGCCGACATCATCGCCGAAGGCAAGTACGTCACCTACGACATGAAGCCGAACCGCACCGACCCCGCCGCTGGCACCTCCGAAGTGGCCGACGCGGTAATCGCCAGGCTGGCGGGCTAATGGTAAATGGTAAATGGTAAATGGTAAATGCTGAATTAGAAAGTGGCAATTGCCAGAATGAAGTTAGTCATAGGTTGCACCGCTTTTCATCATTCAACATTCACCATTTACCATTTGCCATTACCGTGAGGGGGTTTTGTGGACAACACGCTGCGACAAGAGGTTATCGAGCTAGAGAACGCTACCCGCGACGATGCCGAGCAGATCTACACGATGGCGGGCAAGGGGCCAGTGCGGCTCGACATCGAGTGGCTGGGCGGGGCGTGCCTGACCGTTTGCCAGTTGGTGGCGGGCAATGCAGGGCTGAACTCATTGTGGGGGCTGGGGGTGAACGAGGCGGTGAGCAAGGAGATGCTCGACACCCTGGTGGGCAGGCTGAACGAACTTGAGGTCACTTGCAGCCTGCACCTCGCGCCGGTGCCAGGCGGCGACCAGGCGCGGCGGATGCTGCTAGAGCGCGGCTTTATGGCCGCTGGCAAGTTTGCCATGCTACGCTATGCCGACCCCAGGGTGTGGCGGATGCCTGAAGAGGAGAGCTACATCGGGGTTCGCAAGCTGGTGGCGGGCGAAACCAGGCTGTTCGCCCGTCTGAATGCCGAGGGCTATGGCCGTACAGGGCCGGATAGCGAAATATCGCGTAGTGTTATTGGCAGGATGAGCCGCGCCGCTGGTGTGGATGCCTATATTGGCTGGATCGGCGACGAGGCAGTGGGCGAGGCAATGATGATCAGGCGCGAGGTCAGCGCAGGTCTGTATAACGCCAGCACCCTGCCCCGCTGGCGCAGGCGCGGTATCCATACCGCGCTGATCCGCCGCCGCCTCAGCGATGCAGTGCAAGCAGGGGCGCAGCTAATCTACACCCGTGTCCCATCAGGTAGCGAAGCCCAGCGCAACCTGGAGCGCAACGGCTTCGAGGTTGCCTACAGCAGCGAATATCTGGTCAGGCCCATTGGCAAGCCGACCGAGCGCGGGAGGGAAGGCAAGCACAAGCAGGTGGCTGGCAAGTTAAGATTATTCAGTAATGTTACTATATTAAAAAGAACTTATTTTGTTAAACACCCCGATCTTCTAATCCTACAATAAACATTCCCCTGCTGAAAGTATAATTACAGTGGGGGCATTTTTATCATTTTCTCCGCTGGCTATTGACAAACATTTGCAACTGGTGTAAAATGGATTTGACCGACAAGCAATTTGGTTTGATGGTGCGTCCTGTGTATCCCCTAGACCTCAGTAAGAGGAACAGAAAGGCAGTTTGAGATGGATCTGCTACGTGAGTTCGTCCCCTTCTTCATCGGCGGCTTCCTGCCCCCGTTGTTCATGCTGGCTATTAGCAAGGCGTGGTCGGGCCAGCGCAAGTTTCTTTACGTCTTCGTCCCGTCGCTGATACTGGGCGCTTCTACCAGTCTGGTAATGGGTGAGCTGGCCTTCGGCTTCCAGGCTGGCGCGACCGCCATCCTGATTGATAGCTCGACGCTCTTCCTCGGCACCCAGCTAGGCTATCATCTGGTTTGGAAGCCCCTGCTGGCGATGCTGACTCAGCCGCAGAAGTCGGGTGAGAGGGTAAGCTAGAGGTGATGCTGCAGCTAAAGCGCCACTGCGCCCGGCTCGGCATACTTCTGGGAGCGATGGCGCTAGTTAGCGTGCTGCTAGCATCCCCCGCCTTCGCCTCCACCGCTGCTCCCACCGTGACTGCGGGCGCAACCACCAGTAGCCAGAGCGACAACAGCAGGAACATTGCTACTAACCTGCAAGACATCAGCACGCGCAGCAACATCAGTACCTATACCATGCTGGGGGTACTCGCGGTTGTGATCATACTGGCGGTCGTGTGCAGTGCCACCCTGGTGCAGCAGCGTTCCACGCAGAATGGTAAGCAGGGGTAGGTAGCAGCTTGCGCCGTTCCTTGCAAGCTGCCCAGTTCTGCTCTTAAGAGGAGGAAAAAGGACACTCGTTGGCGGGTGTCCTTATCCTATGGAGGTAGTTACGAAAGGAAGCTCAGAGGAATGAATGTGCTAAAACAGGCCGCTGTTCGCATTGTGGCTCCGCTCTTCGCCCTTGCCATTATCGCCATTCTGGTCGCGCCAGCTGCCTTCGCACAGATGAAGCTGCAGTTGCAGAGTTCCAACCCTGGCGACGGCGCGATACTCAATAGTGAGCCGGACAAGGTCTCGGTTACGTTCAGCGATGATACCGATGCGACTAAGACGACGATGCAAGTGTTCTATGCCAAGGATCGCAACGCCACGCAAACCCCTGCTGATAATGGCGATGGTAAGGTTGACTCCGCCAATCCCGACACTATCAACGCCACACTGAAGGATGGGCTGGGCGATGGAGTCTATTTCGTCAAATATCACGGCGTTGACAAAGCCTCTGGCGCGACGGTAGATGATCAATTCGACTTCACTGTTGACCACACCGCTACTGCCTCAGCGGGAAACACCGGCACTGCTGCTGCCGCAGGTGGTTGCGACCCCGACAAGCCTTGCGCCAACACCGACTATACCAGCACATACATCATGCTAGGGGTGCTCGGTGTTGTGATCATCCTGGCGATTGCGTCCAGCTTCATTCTGGTGCAGCGCAGCCGCACCGCCAGCGCATAGGCAATCCTGGTGAAGATTATCAACGGTGGCGTAGAAATCCCCCCCCGCATAAAGCAGCCCTCCTCGCAAGCGAGGAGGGTTGTTTGTTGCAGGCATGAGCAGCAACCAGTCCAGGCTAATCCCCACGCATCGGGGCCGTCATCGTCGCTTTCGAGGTGGGCGCTGGAGCCGCTGCCGCTGCGGGTGGTGACCGGACCAGAGCTGGGCCTGCGATTCCATACCACGTTCTTCAACGAGTTGCAGAACTCCTGGTTGAAGTCGCGGGCGCGGATAACCACCTGCATGGGCAGGGCGTGGCCGAAGATGAGCGCCTCCTGCCGTGTGTCCAAAGTGGCGAGGATCTGCTTGAAGTGGCTGCTGCCATACACGCCAGTGAACACCGCGTCAATATCCTGCTGATCCGATAGCAGTGCGGTGATGCGTGTGCCTAGCTGGCTGATCACGTCGGGGTCAATACTGCTGGGCCTTTGATCGATCACCAGCAGGGTAACGTTATACTTACGCATCTCGCGGGCGATGATGCTGAAGATGCCGCTCTTGCCGGAGAGGAACTTGTGCGCCTCCTCGATTGTCACCATCAACTGGCGGGGGCGGTCGCCCTCATTGCGGCTGCGCTCGAACTTTTCGCTCTGATCCTTCCAGCCCTTGTAGATGCGACGGGTAATAACGTTGGCAACCAGCATATAAGCAAGGTTCGAGTCATAGCCGCCGAACTCCAGCACCACGTTGCGTCCATTCTGTAGCTCGGTCAGCAATCGGGCAATGCTGGTGTCGTGTTCGCTATCGCTCAGGAAGTTAAAACGCTTCAGTTGACGCAGCTTGCGCCATAGCGCCTTTAGCGATGCCTCGTTTGCGCCTACGTCAGTAGCTGCATCCTTCAATGCGCCGCTCTCCATGCTCACCAGTTGGCTGATCCACTTATCATCGCCCCAGCGTTCTTCCAATAGATAAGCCGTGCTTGCCGCCGAATCGTTCAAGTCCAGTTCGTCGCGCACACTAAGCAGGTCATCCATAGTCAGGTAGCTAAAGGGGATGAACACCGAAGTCGGCTTGAATTGGTGTTGGTAGCGCGATGAGGCGGGGTCGAGGGTGCAGACCAGCACGCGGGAATTGCCAAACAGTTCCTCCAGCCCTTTGACCGACTGGCCTGGCTGCTCGGTGTCTTTGCTCAAGGCATACTCGTTGTGCATATCGAAGATCAGGTTGACGCACGAATCAGCATCAATTATGCCGCATAGCAGCAGGCGGGTAAACATACTCTTACCCGTGCCGCTGCGCCCGAAGATACCATTGCTGCGCTCCACGAACTTCTTCAGGTCAATGGGGATGGGCAGGCCGGGCATATCGCGGGGGCTGCCGATCACGAAGTAGCCACCACCCTCCTTGTTGCCGAACACCGAGGTGAAATCATCCTCTTTGGCAATCGCCACGCTGCTGAAGTGGCTGGGGATGGTGCGGGCGGGCATGGGGGCATTGCTGCCGTCGCGGGCATCGGCTAGCGACAACTGCACGGTGCAATCGGCATAGGCGGCAGTGCGTAGCAGGGTGTCGCGCACCAGCGAGGAAGTCGCAGCGGGTGGGTTCATGGCAATGCCCGCATCGGTGATGCCCAGCTTGAAGCCGCTGATTGTGCCGTAGAACTTCCCGCTAAGGCCATTGACTACCACAAACTGGCCCTGCGAGAGACCCTCCACGCTAATACGGGAGTCGAGGTGGACGGTGACACCGCGTTCGCTATCCGCCGCCGTAACCTGACCGATAACCTGTTGTTCGTTGTTGGGCATAAACGTCTCCTCTGGGGAATACTTGCGCCGCAGGGAAAAAACTGGTATAATACCTTACGTGCCAGCATCATGCGGCATTATTATATCATATGGGCAAGCCGTAATGCCGCAACTATATGTGGCATGGCGGCGGGTTATTCAGAAAGGAAGAGCGTAATGGCTGGTAAGAAAGATGTCAAGCTGTCGAAGACAGTGCCAACTGGTAGGATTGACGAAGCCGATAGCGGCCACCTCTGCAAGGTTGATGGTAAGCCGATCCCGCAACGCAAGCTGCTGGTAGTCAAGGTGATGAAGGCTAGCGGCAAATGGGACACCGATTACTACAACCGCGACAACTTCAAGATTTAAGCGATAATCAACGAAATTTCTTTGTCAGGCTGGGGAGCGTACTTAATGTACGCTCCTTTTGCTTATCCATGTGTTTATGTTATACGGCTGGAATTATCACCATTGGCAAGATTGTCACCCGGCCAGCGGTACAGTGAAGCTGAAGGTCGAGCCTTTATTAGCTCCTTCACTCTCCACCCACATACGTCCGCCGTGCGCTACGATAATTGAGTTAGCGATGTACAAGCCCAGTCCCAGCCCCGACGCATGATCCTTTGCCTGTTTGGTACGGTAGAAGCGTTCAAATAGATGCGCTTGCTGCTCATTGCCAATACCGATGCCCATGTCGGTAACGCTAACCGCTGCGTGTCCCTTTTCCCTGGTCAACCTCACGGCAATAATAGCATCAGCCGGGCTGTACTTGACCGCGTTGCCAATCAGGTTGGTTAGCACCTGCTCGATGAGCCGCTCTTCGCCAAGCGCTAGCACCGGGCTATCGGGCAGTTCAAGGTGGAAGGTACGATGACTGGTCAACCGCGAGTCGGCTACCAGTTTCGTGATAATGAAGGCTAGGTCGAAGCTACGGCCCAAAACCTCAAGACGGCCTGTGGCAATACGGGAAACATCAAGCAAATCATTGACCATCTGATTCATCCGCTCAGTACGCTCAATGATGGTATCGAGCGGCTTTTGAAGCGAAACCTTTACGCTATCATCCATTCGCCGCAGCCTGCGACTAATAACCTCAGCATAACCTTTGATGCTGGTTATCGGGGTGCGTAGCTCGTGCGAAGTGATCGAAATGAACTCATCCTTTAGCCGCTCAAGCTCCTTGAGTTCACTAATATCCTGGAATACGCTCACGGCCCCGCTGATACGTTCATGCTGCCCACTCCCCTCGATAATAGGGGCGGCGCTTACCAGCAAGTCTACTTCCTTCTGGTCGGCGCGACGTATTCTAAGCTGCGCCGCCTTCACTATTTCGCCAGTCATTGCCCGTTGCAGCGGCCTTGCTGCGGGTGGCAAAGCCTCTCCTTCGGGGCTAAAGGTATCGTAGTGCCGAAGATTAGTGGAATTGATACGGGGTAGGAGATCGGCATCGAGGCCGTAAATCTCTGCCGCTACCCGATTCATCCGCACCAGCCGATTATTCGGCGAGGCAATAATTATTACCCCTTCCGGCATCTGCTCGATAACGCTCTCCAGTCGGTTACGTTCCTGCTCCGCCTCTTGCAAAAAGGTGACAACTTGCTGTTCAGCTTCACGAAGTTTGCTAATATCGTGCATTACAAAGATGCCCAGGCCGATGCTGCCGTCAGCGCGGCGCACGCTCGAACCGCTGCAAGCGACCACAATCTGTTCCCCCGCCAGGTTAGTGAAAAGATATTCGACTATGCTAAACACCTCGCCATTGAAAATGCGTTCCAATGGCAGCTCGTCAGGCGCTACCGGGCTACCGTCGGCGTGGCGAATGTTTAGCGTCTGCCCAGGAACGGCAAGCCCAGGAGTCGAAGTCATCCCCATAAGCCGCCGCTGGGCAGAATTGCGGTAACGCACCTGCCCATCAGCTTCAAACAGCAATACTCCCTCGGTCATGTTGTCGAGAACAGCCTGCAGTTCATCGCGGCTCTCGCGCAGGCTGTTTGTCAGCCGCACCTGGTTGGTAATATCTTGCACGATGGAAACGACCAGCCGCAGGTTGCCCGCCTGATCGCGCACCCGTGCGGCAGCCTGGCGCAAGCTCTTCCAGTTGCCATCTGGAAAGTTGAGGGTCATCTCGCCTTCTGACACCTCGGCGCTATCCAGCACATGGCTGATGGGATAATCAGCGACCGACAATGGCTGCCCTTCACTATCACGCACATCAATGTGCTGCCGATAATCTTCAATCTGGTTCACATCCTCAGACAGTTGCTGACCGAGGAATTGTTGGCTGGCACGGTTACGATAGCGGATACGCCCATCGGACTCGAACAGCACTACCGAGTCGGGTATATAGTCCAGCACGGCTTGAAGCTCATCATTTTTGTTCTTAAGCTCTTGCTCCAGATTGCGTTGCGCGGTTATATCACGTCCAACCGTAATGCCCAGGCGCACGCGGCCTGCATCGTCTCGCACGCTGCTCCCGCTGATGCTGAGTATGTGGTGTGTATTATCGGGGGAGATGAAGGTGATTTCGGCATCGGTGAAGATCTCGCCACTTTGCGCTCTAAGGGTTTGTTCACGCGCCGCTGCCAGACCGCTGCTATCTTCATCTAGCGCCGCTATATAGGTAGGCGGATTGCTTCCCAGCGGCTGATTGGCATCCAAGCCCAGCAGCTTGCGGGCGGCAGGGTTGATGTAGCGAACCGTGCCGTTTGCCTCCACCAGCGATACAGCATCAGTCATATTATCGAGGACTGCGAGGAGTTCGTCACGGCTGTCCTTGAGGCGGCTTTCCAATTCGTGCAATTTACTTACATCGCGGAAGACTGAGATACCCAACCGCACCTGCCCATCTTCATCCTTGAGCGAGGAGCCGCTAGAGGAGAGCCGCCGAGCGATACCATCCGGCCCACCGAAGTAGAGTTCGGCATCGGTAAAGCGTTCACCACGCAACGCCCTGCTGATGGGGTATTCAGCGACGGGAATCTCGTTGCCGAAGAGGTCATGCACACCGGGCCGCTTATCGCTCTCCAGGTTTGGCAGTTCCGTCTCCGCCACCATGCCAAGCATGGTACGTCCCGCTTCGTTGAGATAAAGCTGATTGCCGTAGGTGTCGGCCAGCAGTACGCCCTCACCCAGATTATCAAGGACGGCTTGCAGCTCATCGCCTCTGCGCTTAAGCTCGCGCTCAAGCGTATACTGCTCACTGACATCGGTGGCTGATACCAACACGCCGTACCCACCCGCTAGCTGCGATATGGGCGTATAGATAATATTGAGATAGAGTTCGCCATTTTCAAGTGTAGCCTGCCCCTTGCCCGCCAACCCGCTGCTGATCCCCTCCCGCAGTTGTTGCTCTTCTATACCGGTAAGCACAAGCGAACTGATTGGCAGGCCCAGTCCCTGATCGGGAGAAAGCTGCCACCAGAGTTGGGCCTGGCGATTAATACATTGCAGACACAAATTAGCGTCAAAGTACAGCATGGCGCTGGGAGCAAGCTCGAATAGCGCAGCGTCTAGTTCAGCCATTATTTCTGTCTCCACCGAAGGGTTGAGCCAATTTCTTTTTCCTACTCACCCGCCAATGCGTAATCTTCGCCCAGCATCCCTTCGAGGGTTTCGAGGATGGCAAGCAGGCGGTCATATTGTCCCTTTAGCAGACGGCTAAGGTAAGTGGTGGCAGCCAGTAGGTGGGCGCTATCCTTACCATGTATATAGAAGACGCGAGATAGCAGATAAGCGATTGCTTCATCCACACAGCAATCAGATGCGGTAACCAGTGGGCGAAGGTAGCCAGGCTTGGCGGTAAAACTAATCATCGCCGCATCATCGAGCAGGTAACACTGAAAGTGCAAATGTGGTAGCTTATCTGGATAGGCATGAACTATACTAGCGTCCTTATAATAACCAACCGCAAGGGCGCTAAAGCGTGTGTGTAGCGTGTACTCAAACTCTGGGTGAAGTTTGTAGACAGCGCCATCCTCATCATCAGGTTTACCCTCACGCGAGGTCAGGCCGATACTCTCGGTACTTGCTTTGTGTACTACTCCGACCGCGTGTTCGGCGCGAACTAGTTGACCCAGCGCAGGGCTTTCATGAAGCGTGTAGCTCTCTGCTGTAAACTCTGTATAACTTGCCGCTACGATCTCGCCCCAAACCTGGCGGGTGGATGGGTGAATGTCCGTAGAGGATGGTGTTCCGCCGTTCAAATGGATGACGCTGGTCATTAAATATTGCCTCCATGTGCTTTTTTGCTACGCGCCTTCGCCGAAGCGGTATGCATCAAACCATAGCGCCCCAGGAGATAAAAGTACGACTCGCGATCATCGTTGCGTAGCACGGCATACTGATGAGCGAGGTCAACCGCAAGCGGATAGCCTTTGCCCAGAGCGCACTGACTAATAAGCAGTTCATGGATGCGCCCAAGCTGAGACAATGCCCAATCAGGGAACTCGATACGCACAACTTCATCAAACATGAGATAGGTGAAGTAGTTCTCCGTACCCCGTACTGGCATCTGGCTATCGCGCCGATCTGTGTCTGACATAGGTACCCAGGGCTGGAAGATCAGAGAACGCTCACCCGGCTCCAGGATCTGACTAAAAACATCCACATCGGTTAGATGCTCAAATTGCTCGGCGAGTTCAGCAGCCTTACTCTTGCCCAGGTCAAACATATCAGGCTTACTATTTAGCACATCAGCCAGCGCACGCACCACATACGTCGCCCGCCCGCCACTGACGAATCCAGCCACAGGAACTGACAACTTACTAAAACTCGCCAAATGCCGATTATATTCGTCAAGATAAGGCTGAATACGCTGTGGCGAGGCTGCTGAGCCGAACAGGTTGGAGCCAGTTTGATAAAGCGTACCATCGTAAATCGCCAGGTCGGGGCGATGCTGATCAGCTAGCTCATAGAGATGACGCATTTCCAGGGCGATGCACTCTGCCTCTAGCGTATCGCCCTGCTCATCTATGGGAGCGAGGTAGTCGCTGCAATGGGATGGTTCACTTTCCAGACTGGCTGCCGCTTCCAGGCCATATTGTATCATCACCCGCCCAATATTGATCAGGTGACAAAACGCGCCGCGATGACGATCAGCCTCAACGTGTGAGGAGTCGGTGGCAATCACGCGATATCCACTGGTGGGTACAGATTGGGAGGGTGGGTATGGCTTGCAATCAGATATTACCCCATCAGTAGGGATGAGCGGCCTGGCGCGGCGACGGCGGGGACGATCCTGAGCCTGCTCCACTAGCGACTGCCATTCTTCCAGCCGGGCGCAAGCCTTAGAGTAGAGTTCGATTGCCATCGCCAGCGCATATTCACGTTCGGCTTGTTGCTTACGCGCCTGCTCCATGGTTTCGCCGATCTGTACGGCAACTTTGTTAATGTTATATGGCATCTATGTACCACGCTTCTTTAGACGCTGACCGTCTTCTGTATCATCTCGATACGGTCAATCCAGGCAGCGGGATTCTTGATCTCCTCGACGCTGGGCATATAATCTGGGCCGCGCCAGACCAGGTTGGTGAACGCCTGCCCCTTCGCTTCGGCCACCGCCTTGAGGAACACTTCGCCCTGGGCGTACTGCTCCATCTTTATGTCCAGACCAGTGAGCCGCATAAACAGCTTTTCGATCGGCTTGCGGTTGCCCTGGCGATTTTCCACCCGGTCGTGGATGTAGTCGTAGCTGGGCAGCAACTCCTTGCCCACGATGTTCATCACGTAGTTACCGCTGCCCTCGACGATGGTCATCAATGCCTGGATGCGCTGGAATATGTCGCGCTGCTCTGGGGTCATCACTGCTTCGATCCAACCCTGACCTTTGCCTTTATCATTGCGGGCGCGGTCGAAGAAGGTACGCAGGCCCATCGCTCCTTCACGCAATGCGCCCATGTCCTCTCGCAGGGTGTCGAAGTAGTCGTTGAGCATCTGATCGAAGTAAGGGCGCAGCCAGGCGTGAGCCTGGAACTGGTAGGCGTGGGTTACTTCGTGCAGGGTAATCCAGAGGCGGAAGTCGTCGGGGTCGAGGCCAAGCTGGGTCTGCAAGGCGCTGATATTCGACTCCACGAAGTAGAGCTTGCCGCTACGCATCTCCGGGGCCAGCAGGCTGAGGTCATACTGACCGAGGACGTGGCGGGCGAGATAGCCGAGCAATCCGCCTACCTCCGCGCTGAGGAGCGCCTGGTTGATGCCACCGAACAGCAGGTTGCCGATCGCACCGCCCTGCCCCTCCTGCTCCTGACCTTCAGCGTGGAAACGCTCGATGGGGGCAAACAGATTGCGGAAGCTGCTGATGTTGGCTGCTACCCACTGGGAGCGACTGACCGCCGCGACGTGCAGCGTGCGGTCGGGCATTTCGCTGCCAATCGCGGCGGCCACCAGCGGAGCGGCCCTTCGCACCATGGCGGCATAATACTGATTGAACTGTTCGCGGGGAGCGTTGGCAAAGGAGTCGTTGCGGTTGAGCGCGGCGGCAATTGCCTGCGCCCGCCGCCAGTTGATCAGTGAAGGACTGCCAGCGGTTTGCTCACCTGCCCGCTGGCGGGCAACGGTAGTTGCGACCGCGCCCAGGGTTGCGCCTGCAGCCAGACCCGCGCTAACCATAGCGCGAATATTGCTTTTTGAGTTAGGCATAGTAGATGTTACCTTTCCAGGGTGAAACAACCGTTCGTTTGTGGCTTAGTATACAACATTTGCTGCACCGCTGCCACTTTCGCCCCACTTGTGTTATAATCTGGATAGTATCCCCAACCCATACGAGACCAGGGGTGGACAGTCAATATCTGATTGAGCGGCTGAGAAGTTGATCAGGAAACAGGGAGATGGTGCAAGATGCCAGGTGAGGAAGCAGTGATGAACAGCGCGAGAGACATAGACCAGCACAGCGATGCCCTAGACGGAACAGCAGAATCCCAACCGTCGAGCAGCGAGAAACAACAATTGGAAACCGAACTGGCGCAGCGCAATCAGGAGTTGGCCGCTATCAATCTGATCGCGGCGGCGCTCAACCAATCGCTTGATGTAGACGCGATGATGCGCGTCACGCTCGATAGTGTGCTAGAGGTGCTAGGCACGGTTGCCTATGCCTGGATCCACCTCTACCAGCCCCGCGATGGGCGGTTGCGACTGGCGGTCGAGCGCAAGCGACCAGCAGCGAGTGATAAAACGCTAGGCGCATTCGCGCTACGCAGTAGCCTGGCGAACTTCGTGGCCGACAACCGTCAGCCTCTGCTAATTGCTGATCCTAGCGATATACGGCTGCATGAGCTGGGCGGCCATTCGCTGATCAGCGTGCCGCTCTACGCCGAGGAGATAGTCGGCGTAATGAGCGTGATGTCATTGGGCGAACATGGCTATGGTGAACGCGAGTTGCGAATACTTACCATGCTTGCCAACCAGATCGGCATTGCAACCAGGAACGCCAACCTCTACACCCAGATTGCCGAGGAGTTGCGCCAGCTTACCAAAGGCCAAATGGTGGAGAACACTCCGCTGGAATCGCCCGCGCCTATCCGCGAACGAATTATGATCGTTGACGACAATGAGGACAATCTGGAACTGCTATCCCTGATGTTGCAACGTGAGGGTTACGAGATTGTCACGGCCAACAATGGCGCAGTGGCGCTCTCCACGATTGAGCGCACCCCACCTGACCTGCTGCTGCTCGATCTGATGATGCCCAACATAGACGGCCACGTAGTTGCCGAGCGCATCCGCCAGAACCCCTTGCTGCCCTTTATCCCCATCATCATCGTAACCGCCAAGGCGGATATGGGCAACAAGATCCGCAGTCTGGAGGAGGGAGCCGACGATTACCTGACCAAGCCTATCAACTATCCCGAACTGCTGGCGCGGGTGCGGGCGTTGCTGCGGCTCAAGCGTAGCCAGGATGCGCTATCGGCGGAGCGCAGTCGCACCAGCCTGCTATACCGCGAGATCAATCGGCTGTTCAACAGCTACGTGCCAGCAGCCGTGGCAAAGCATCTGCTTACCGACCCTGGCATGGCTAGCCTGGGCGGGCATCGGCAAATAGTGAGTGTGATGTTCGCCGACCTACGCGGCTTCACCAGCTATGCGGAGAGCAGCGAACCGGAGCAGTTGCTGGACGCGCTGAACACCTACCTGGGCATCGCTGCTGAGGCGGTTAACGCCTGTGGCGGCACGATTGATAAGTTTATGGGCGATGCGGTGATGGCCCTTTTCAATGCGCCAGCCGAGCAACCCGACCATGCCATCCGTGCGGTGATGGCCGGGCTATTGATCCAACGCAAAATGGCCGAATACAACCAGGACCACCCAGTCAAGCTGGAGTTCGGCATCGGTATCAACACTGGAGAAGCAGTAGTGGGCAACATTGGCACCGCCGCCCTACGCAACTACACCGCCATTGGCGACGCAGTGAACCTGGCCCATCGCATCGAGGAGAACGCCGCTGGTGGTAGCATCGTGATTGGCGAACAGACATATGAACTGGTGAAGCTACGATTCAAGTCTGAGCCGCTGGGCAGCATCAACATTCGCGGGCGCAGTGGCAAGGTGGAAGCCTACCGCATCAGCGAACCCAATGGTTTCTAGCGCGGCGTAAACTATGATATAATACGTGATCAGCCGTATTGTTCAGGGCTTGCAGCACGCCGAAGAGTTTCAGGGGCTGAGGCGCAGCCCGATCCCTGCAATGTTACTATGCCGTTCGGAACTGCTAGCGCGTCACTCCTCAACCAATGGGGGAGGTGGGGAAGGGGCGCTAATCCGACCGCCTAGCAACGCTCGCCCACCCAGCATCAGGGCAACCGCTGCCAGCAGGCCGGTGACAACGTAGCCGTGCGCCAGCGCAACCACCCCGAATAGCAGCGCGTTCATAATATACAGCGTGGGTGGCAGGAAACCATAAGCACAGCGTGGCGTGGGGTTGCCGATAAAGCGGGCGGCCAGCAACCCCATCAGCCCACCGACTATCGCCCAGGCGATGAAGTTCTGCGTAGGGATACCATAATATAGCCCGCCACGCAACCAGAGCCAGTAGCCGCTAACGTGAACGGCCACTGGCTCGATTAGCAGATCCAGCAGCATTGTCATCAAACCCGCGATGATAATTTTGAGTTTTGAGTTTTGAGTTTTGAGTTGTATTAGATGAGTGGCATAGGCGGGTTGTTCGCTAGTAGTCCGTAGGGGCGAACCGTGGTTCGCCTTGCCGGGCAATATTGCATTGGCAACGTACCATGAGGCGAGGACGACGGTGAGCCAGGCGAAAGGGATGGCGAGAGGAACGGTAAGCAGCAGTGGAGCGAGAACGGTGGTGTACTGATATGGCCCAAAGATAGCGCCAGTGCTAACCCCAGCGTACTCGATGCTGAAAGAGAGCAGCAGCACTGCACCTGCGAAGCCGAGGCCACGCGCCAGCCCGCGATTGACCAACACCCACAGCGCGGCGCTGCTGCCAGCGAGGATGAGCAGCAGACTGCCCACCCATTCGCT
>JBBRMT010000016.1:0-35281 GCA_038230695.1 Chloroflexia bacterium | reverse complement strand
GCAGACCGTGCAGCGCACCGTGCTGGTGGCGCTCAGTGTGGGCATTGTGTTGCTGCTCCTGCTGCTGGCGAACCTGCCCACTGTTGTCGCCACCTTGCTCACCCTTGCTTATGCCCTCTACGTGCTGCTGCCCTACCTGCTTCCGGTGCGCTATCGCATCAATGCGGCGGGGGTGCGTTGGGGTCAGGGGCTGGACAGCCGCTTTCGCCCCTGGGATAGCTTCAAGGTTTATCGCCTGCAACCTGGCGGCATCGAACTGAGCGCATATAGCCGCCGCGACGGGCGTGTACCCACGCTCAACAACTACCGCGCCGTCTTCCTCCCTTACGGCAAACTACCCCCCACCGACCTCGAAGCCGCCGTCGCTGCCCACCTGCCGCTGGATGTGTAAAGGCAGAAGGTAGCAGGTAGCAGGTAGAGGGTAGAATGTGGACTGGAAATGAGCGAACGTTAAGCAGCAACTTGCCACTCATTACCGATAACCAAAGTATTGATGTTCTCCCTTCCCAGTGAGAGAGGATGGAGGTGGGTCCGAGTCGCGCTGCACGCACCCTCCCCTACCCCTCCCGATGGGAGGGGAAACCTCATCCCAGCATCAAAACTTCGTTTATGCGGCACTCATGCCTCTTACCTCATGCAACAAACCCACTATCTTGACATAATCTGGGCAATTTTGCCCAATTTGTGGGTAAGGTACTTGACGTAACGTTGCGATGGTAATATACTATACGCAACGCAGACCATGTTCTAATCTGTTGGGGTTGGCTCGGATACGGGGTGGGGCAATGCGCGGCAAACAAGCAGACAAGCAGCAGACTAATGAGCCGGTTAGCGCCGCCGATATTGCGGCATCAGACAAGGTGGCAACCAGCGTGGATCGCTGGGGGATGAACGCGCCCGCGCTGTTGCTGTTGGCGATGGGTAAGCCGCTCGGCTTCTTCGGAGCGCAGTTGCTCTACGTTGGCAATCCCTTGCTGCGGATGCTTGGGGCGGCCACCGGCAAGCCGTTGGCGGCACGGGCTGACACTCTAGCCCACTTGCTGGAGAACCCCGCCGCGCTTGAACACCTCACCACCCGCATCGAGCAGGGGGAGAAGCGATAGTATGGATAGCCGCGCCAACCAGTTCTTCACCTTCGTTTATGGCAACAGCGAGATTGTAATCTTCGCTATTCTTGCTGTTTTCTTGCTTTTCTTCCTGTTTTTTCTGGGCGTGTCACGCACTCGCAAGCTGTGGCCGCTACGCAACCTGCCACCTTACCAGCGCATCAGAGGCGCAATTGGCCGTGCCGCCGAGTTGGGCAAAGGGGTACACTTCAGCCCCGGCTCTGGCGATCTGGCTCAGGGGTTGCATCCGGTCGAGACCCTGGCAGGGCTGACCATTGGCGAGGCGGTGGCGCGGCAGGCGGCTCAGAGCGGGGCGCGGCTAGTGACTACCACCAACGGAGCGGTAACATATGCGGTGGCCGATAACGTGGCATCGCGGGGCTATGCCAACGCCGGGCGATTGGCCGACTACAACCCTGATGAGACCCGCTTTGTCACCCAGAGCATGAATGATAGTCTGCCCTACCTGGTGGGCGCGGCTGATGTGGTCGAACACGAGGACACCGAGTTGAATATCGCGGTTGGCTACTTCGCCGCAGAGTACCTGCTGCTGGGTGAGACTGCGGTGCATAGCGGCGCGAACCAGATCGTAGGCAGCACCCAGGCTAGCGCCATCCCGCTGATGCTGACCACCGCCGACCCTGAGCAGGTGCTAATCGGTGAGGAGATCTTTGCGGGCGGCGCATATTTGCAACAACGCCCCAGCCATGTCGCCTCGCTCAATGCCCAGGATGTCTTGCGTATCGTGCTAATCATCGCCATCATCGTCGGGGTAGCGTTGGCAAACCTGGAACCAAGCTGGCTGAAGTTTATCTTTTCGCGCTTATTAGCCCTCCCCTTGCCTCTCCTACTAATGGGGAGAGGACAAGAAGGGTAAGGAGACCAGCCCATGCGTCGTCGCCCTGGCTTCGACTTCGGTTATACTGCCACCTCGGCGATCATATACGTCACTGCGATCATCGTCTTTGCCACCTTCTTCATTACCGCGCAGGGGCCAACCACTGACAACCCGCAAGGCTCGGTTGCTTACCGGGCGGGTATCTACCTGCCCGCCCTCGCCGCCCTGCTGACCGGCTTTGCCCTGCTGCTCGGTCTCGGCAATCTGATGCGCGTTCACCTCGGTCGAGTGCAGCGGCAGGAGCGCAACTGGCCTTACAGCATCGTGCTGCTAGCCAGTGCGGGGATAACGATCGTGGTGGGCGCAGTAGTTGGCGGCAGCGGGCCGAACAGCGTGGGGGCTACCGACATTTTCAACTACGTCTACCAACCGCTGGCTAGCACCTTCTACAGCCTGCTGGCCTTCTTCATCGCCGCCGCCGCCTTTCGCGCCCTACGCGCCCGCACGGTGGAGATGGCAATCCTGACCATCGTCGCCCTGATCGTCATTCTGGGGCAAGCTCCCGTCTTCCAGATCGACCAGCTAAACTGGATGGCGGCGATCAAAGATTGGATTGTGCAATATCCCGCGCTGGCGGCCATCCGTGGCATCGCCCTCGGCGCGTCGCTCGGCATTATCGCCACCAGCGCCCGCCTGCTGCTGGGCATTGACCGACAGTATTTGAGTTGAAAGTTGCAAGTTGCAAGTGGTTGTTCGTAGGGCTAACCGTTGTTCGCCCAATGCCGCAGCCGTTGCAAGTGGTTGTTCGTAGGGGCGAACCGTTGTTCGCCCGCCAATACATCCAAAATCCAAAGTCCAAAGTCCAAAGTCCAAAATCATTATGGCTGATGACTACCGCGAAGAAGAGATTATTGTGCCGCTGCGCTGCCCCAACTGTGGTGGGCTTAACCCGCCGGAGAACAAGGTGTGCCAGCTATGCGGCTTTCGGCTGACCGGCGCGACCCCGGTATCGCCACCAGGCGTGGATGTGGTGCGTAGCGGCGACCCCAGCGCAAGCCCGCCTGCGCCGTCGCCGGTAACGAATATCGCGCCAGCAGCGCCATCCATTGCGCCTGCTTCCGCGCCCCCAACCCCTAATTCGCCCGCAGGGCGTGGCTCCAGCCTGGCGGCCCGCCTGGGTGGGGCAGGTAGCGCCGCGCCACCACCCGCCGAGTGGCTGGGCGACCTGCGCCGCAACATCGGCGGCGATGCTCCGGCTGTGAACGACCAACCCCTGCCTCCGCCTCCCCCTCCGACAATCGCGGCCTATCCATCCCCAGCGGCCCGCTCCGCCGGTGGCGGGTTTAGCGTGTCTCAGCCCGATGATCAGGTGGGCTACGTCGCACCGCCCACGCCTTCCACCAGCCCCTATCGCCGCGAGGATCTGCCCCGCCCCAACAGTGAGCCGGTGGACTGGCTGGCAAGCCTACGCGCTTCCAGTAGCCTTAGCCCTGAAGCGGAGCAGGACGCGCCCGATGAGGAAGAGGAATCCCCACCAGTTGCCGTTCCCGATTGGTTGCACAGGATGCGGGCTGAGAGCGCAGCATCTGCCGCTGTGACCGCTGGGGAAGATGATGTCAACGATGCGCCACCCTGGTTGACCGATGAAGTCGCCGAGGATACCGGGCCGCTCGATCGCGCTGATAGCGTGGGCAAGCCTGTCCCCGACCTACATCCCTGGCTGCATGAAGGCACTGTGACGCGCGGCTCCGATGGCGCAACGCAAACCGATGTACCGCCCAGCGCGGCCCAGGCGATCAACCTTCCGCCGTGGTTGCAACAACCGCCCGAACCAGCCCCACCCGCCCCGCCCGACTTCAGCGACTTGTTTACCAACCGCCCCGCCGCCAATGTCGCGGCTGCAGGGCAAGCGCCGCCCTCGACTACCACCCTGGGCAGCAGCGGCGGCTTCCTCGAAGACAGTGATGCGCCCGCCTGGTTGCGTGAAGTTGCCGCCGCGCAACCCCCACCGATGCCCCAGGCGATGACGGCAATGGCATCGCCAGCTGCTGCCGAGGCTGCTGCCGCCACCGAAGCAGGGTCGCCAGAGATAACCGAATCCGATGCTCTTGACCAGGACGATGTCTCCGCTGCACCGCCCGCATGGTTGTCCCCCCCTGCTAGCGATGGCGAAGATGCGGTTGAAACCGCCCTACCGGATGAGAGCGAAGCCGTTTCGCCAGCGGACGAGGCTCCCGATCAGGAGCAAGCCGAGGTTAGCGAGGCCACACCCACCACGCCCGCCGCATCGGAGGTTGTATCCACTACCCCACCCATCGCCACCGCCAGTGGCGAAGACCTACCACCCTGGCTGCGGGTAGTCGGTGGCGAGAGTGCAGCCAGTATGGGCGACAGCGCGATGCCAACACCTGTCGTTGCGGCAGCGGCAACGCCGACTACCGCCAGCTTCTTCCCCACAGGCAACGCGGAGGATAACACCGTCCCCGATTGGCTGCGCGGCATTGGCCGCGAATCGCAGGATGGCAGCCCCGCCAGCGCTGAAGCGTTGACCGCAGCGGTGGCCGAGCCAGTGCAGCACATTCAGCGGGTGATGACCGTGCGTTCGCCCCGCCCCGGCGCAGCGGAGGCGCTGGCCGCCCTGGTCGCTGCCCCCAGCGCCAGCACCCGCACCTCGCCGCTGGAACTCAAGGATGAGCGTAAAGTCTCGGCTAGTGTAATGCGCTGGCTACTCAGTGAGCGCGGCATCTACCTGCTCACCGCTTTGGTAATGGTCGTGGTAGTGCTGGCCGACCGCGTAGGGGGGCTGCAGCCGCTGGCAGTTACTTCGCCCGCCGCCAATGCCCAGGTGGATAGCTTCTACAAGACGATCAACAATCTCGAAACGCAATCGGGTGCGCCGGTGCTGGTGGCTTATGATTGGGATGCCAACCGTCAGGCGGAGATGGCTCCCCTCGCCCGCGCTATCACCTGTCACCTCGGCGCAATCAACGCCCGCTTCGCCACTGTTAGCCTGTCGCCAACCGGCCCGGCCTTCGCCCAGCAAGTCGCGCTTGCCACCGTAGACAGCAAAACCCCATGCACTACCCGCCGCTATCAGTATGGCAGCGATTACGTCAACCTCGGCTACAGTGCGGGCGGGGATTTCGCGCTACGCAGCATGGTCGGCAGCATCGCTACCGTGTTCAGCAACGACTATGTAAATGGCAACCCGCTGTTTGGCGCGGGTGGCGTACCCGCCCTGAAGGGGATAAAAAGCCTCGGCGATTTCAAGCTGATCATCGTGCTAGAAGGCGACGAAAGCACCGCCCGCTCCTGGGTGGAGCAGGTTGCCAGCCAGCCCAACACCCCGCCGCTGCTGCTTGGCGAACCCGCCGCGCTCGACCCCAGCCTGCAGCCCTATCTCGCCGTCGCCGCGCCAACTCGCTTCGTGGGCAAGGTGGCAGGCCTGAGCGATGTGGCCCGCTATCAATACGACCTGACCGCCAAAGGGCTGAACATGGCAAAAACCGACCTGTCCTTCAACCTCAACGCCCTATCCTTTGCCGCCCTGCTCATTGCCCTGCTGATTATTATCGGCAACATCGTGTTTATCGCTCGGTTGGTCAACCGCCGCAAGTAATTTTGGATTTTAGCGTGGGTATATGCTAATTGCCCACAGTGGGCGCGGGTGGGGTGTTTTCCGCCCCTACCGGAATGGTTCTAAGGGAGCCTGGGATGGATCTGTCAGTAATCGGCACTATAATCGCAGTCATTCTTACTCTGATGGTCTACAGCTACCTGATCGGCGATAACCCGCTTTATCGGCTGGCGCAGAACATCTTTGTGGGGGTCAGCATCGGCTACATCACTCTGGTGGTGATCTACAATGTGATCGTGCCGTTCATCGGCCGCGCCCTGCAGGATCGGCCCTGGCTGGAGCGGGTGCTGCCCGTATTGGCCCTGCTGCTGGGGGCGCTGCTCTGGTACAAGGCAGTCCGCCCCCGCAACGTCTTCGCCAACGCGGTGCTGGCAATTATCGTCACCACCGGCGCGGCGCTGGGGCTGGGCGGCACCCTGGTCGGCACCCTGCTGCCACAGTTGCAGGCGACCATGCTGCCGTTTAGCTCCGACATCGGCTCGATCATCAGTAACATCGTCATCATCGTGGGGGTCATCGTCAGCCTGGGTTATTTCTACTTTACCGCAAAGCCGGATGGCACCCGCACCGTGACCGCTGGCTATGTGGCGACCGCAGGCCGCTGGTTTATGATGGTGGCATTCGGCACCCTGTTCGGCTTCGCGGTAACATCCTTCTTCGCCCTGCTAGCCGACAGGATTAGGTTCTTGATCAGCCCAGGGTCATGAGATGAACTTATAACTGTTCCGTTGCCATAATGGCAACGGAAGGGGATAACAAATGGCAGACGAGCAAGCAGCGCCAAAGCATAAGGTAGAGTCGATCCTCAGCGCCGATGTGGGCAGTCTGTGGACGCGAGTCGCGCTGGTGGACGTGGTTAGCGGCGAGTATCGCTTCGTCGCCCGCGCCGCCGCGCCCACCAGCGCCGAGTTGCCCTTCGGCGACATTACCGTGGGTCTGTACAACGCCATCGCCGAGCTTGAGCGCCTCAGTGGGCGGCAGATCGTCGAGGAAGGCCATCTAATCATTCCCCAGTTGCCCAACGGCAACGGGGTGGATGGCTTCATCGCCGCCAGTTCCGCTGCGCCCGCAATGCGCGTGGCCTTGCTGGCCCTCAACCGCGACATCACCGCCCGCAGCGCGATGCACGCAGCGGAGAGTACCTACACCAACGTGCTGGATCTGCTTACCGTGGATGAACATCTGGCCGAGGGCGAGAAGCCGCTGCCGGAGGGCGAGTGGCTGGCTCGTCAGGTGCAGCGGCTGGTTGCTTTGCAACCCGATGCCGCACTGATTGTCGGTGGAGTGGATGGCGGGCCGGTCGCGCCGCTGCTCAAGCTGGCCGATGCCGTAGCCCAGGCCGCACGCCAGCGGGCGGTGCAGGAGCAAAGCGTCAACGCCACCCCCACCAGGTTGCCGGTTATCTTCGCGGGCAACCAGAGCGCAAGAGGCAAAGTTTCCGAGAAACTGGATGAAGTCGCCGACCTGCGCCTGACCGAGAACGTGCGCCCCCGCCTCGATCGCGAACGCCTCGCCAGCGCCCAGGAGCAACTCGATAACCTCTACTTGCAGAAGCAACTTACGGCAGTGCCTGGTTATCGCCGCCTGGCAAGCTGGACCGAGAACATCATCCCCACTTCGCTAGCCGAGGGCATCGTCACCCGCTACATCGCCGCCCAGTATAACCGCGATGTGCTTATTGCCGATGTGGGCGCATCTAGCGTGGGCGGCTTCCTGACCAACGATGCGCCTACGGGTGCGAACCCCAGTGCCAGTGGGCGCGGCTTCTATCGCGTAGTAAAAGGCGATTTCGGCATGGCCTATGGCTTGCCCAATCTGCTACGGCAGGTGGGCGCGGCGGCGGTGTTGCGCTGGTTGCCGTTCACCATGGCCGAGAGCGAACTGGTCGAATGGGCGCTTAATCGCCTGCTGCGCCCGCTTAGTCTGGCGGCAGAAGAGCGCGACTTGCATATCGAACACGCCTTCGCCCGCGAGGCGCTGCGTTACATTGCGGCGCGGATGCGCGAACAGGCCAACCCTGGCGCACGTCCCGCTTACGACCTGCTTATTGGCAGCGGCGGCTTGCTGGCGAACGCGCCCAGTCCGCAGGTGGCGGCGTTGCTGCTGCTCGACGGGTTGGAGCCGGAAGGTCTGCCTAGCGGCTCGGTGGAACTGGCGTTGGACAGTACCATGCTGCTACCCCATATCGGCACCATGGCCGCCGCCAACCCCGCCGCTGCCGCCTACGTGTTCGACCGCGACAGCCTGCTATGGCTTGGCACCGCGATTGTGCCACTGGCAGCGGTGGCGAACCCCGCGCCCAATCAGCCCGCCGTCAGCATAACCGTGGAATACGCCGAGGGCGGCGACCCGCTCAAGGTGGCGGTTCCTTACGGCGAGTTGCGCGTGATCAGCCTGCGGCCCGACCAGCGAGCCAACCTGATCGTGCAGCCGGGGCGCGATTTCCGCGTTGGCAACGGTGAGCGCGGCAAGCTGGTACGCACCATGGGTGAAGAGGTCAAGGGTGGTTACGTGGGGCTGATTATTGATGCGCGTGGTCGCCCACTGCGCCTGCCCAGCGATGAAACCGTCCGCCTCGCCACCCTGCAACGCTGGCAGGAGGCGATCGGCGCGGTTGCCGCTGCGGAGCAGACCCTGCCCACCCCCAGCCTGCTGACCAGTCCGCCAGACTTGCCGCCGATCGCAACCCGCATGGCGCTAAGTCCCCTGCCTGAGCAGGAGGCGGAGGCCGCCCTTGAATCACCGCTCGAAGAAGAAGGCGATACGGCCGCGCCAGATGCCGACGAGATGACCAGCGCCGCCAGCGACGACGAGTACCTGCCGCCCTGGTTGATGGCCGAAGAGCCGGAGGAGGTTGCTGCCGCACCCACGCCTGCCTCGCTACAGGATGAATCCGAAACATCCATGCCTCCCTGGCTGCTGGCTGACCCTTCAACCGACCAGCCTGCCGACCAGCCTGCCGACCAACCTGCCACCCGCCCCAGCGCGATGACTATCCCGCCCTGGCTGCTTGGCGCGGATGAAGATGAATCCAGCAATACGAGGTTATTATGAGCTTCTATTATCCAACCAAGCAACCTTCAATTGCGATGACCACCCTGGTGCGCCTGGATCGGCGGCTGCCCTTCGCAGGTGAGGTGACGGTGCGGCTTGGCGCACGGGTCGAGCCGGACGACGTAGTGGCCCGTACCCTCATCCCCGGCAAGCCGATGGAGATTGACCTGACCGCCGTGCTGGGCGTGAACGCGAAGGCCGCCGCCAAGCTGATCCGGCGACGACCGGGCGAGCAGGTTCAGATAGGCGACACCATTGCGGGCAAGCGTAGCATCGGAGCGCGGCAGGTACGCGCCCCCGCCGCCGCCGTGTTCAGCAGCTACGACGAAAAGACCGGCCTGGCAACCCTGACCCCAATGGGCGAGATGTACGAGCTTGACGCGCACCTCAAGGGCATCGTGATGGAGGTGTTCGCCAACATGGGGGTGAGCATCGAGACCCCCGCCGCAATCGTACGCGGCATCTGGGGCATGGGCGGCGAACGGCACGGCGTGTTGAAGCTGCTGGTAACTGGCAACGATGAGGAGCTAACCCCCGAACTGATTGACGCGAAGAGTACCTATGCGGTGCTGGTGGGCGGCTCGTTCGTCACTGCCGCCGCGCTACGCAACTGTGTGCAGAACCGCGTGCGCGGGGTAATCGTGGGCAGTATGCCCGCCGAGGAACTGCGGGCCTTCCTGCTCGATACTTACACCCCGGCTGCTTACATGGCGGGCGCATCGGAGGTGGACTGGCCGCTGGGCAGGCTGGGCTGGCAATTCCCACCCCCGCCCGTGTTCCCCGGCCTGATACCCGATGCCGCGCCGCAGAACACCCCTACCGCAATGGTACTCAATCGCCAGGGGCGCACTGCCGACGCGCCTTTTACCCTGATTGTAACCGAGGGCTTTGGCCGTATGCCGATGTCGGAACGGGCCTTCGAGTTGCTGGCCGCCGCCGATGGGCAGGAAGTGGCGATTAGTGGCACCACTCGACTGCGCGGCGGCCTGGCCCGCCCCGAAGTAATCATCCCACTGCCGCGCAGCAGCGTGCAGGGCCGCGACCTCAGCGCCAGCCAGCAAGCCCTGCCCATCCACGTGGGCAGCCTCGCCCGCGTCCTCAGCGGCAGCCACCTGGGGCGCATCGGCAAGGTCAGCGCCATCCCGCCCCGCCCGCAGCTACTTCCCAGCGGTATCCTTGCCCGCGCCGCCGAGCTTACCCTTAGCGATGGTAGCCGCGCCTTGCTCCCGCTGCTCGATGTCGAGGTGCTGGAATGACAATGTTATACCAATTAGCCGAGCAGACGGTGTTAAATTGCATCCGGGCGGGCAGCCACCCGCCCCTACGAAAAACACACCATCACCACAGCGAATTGGTATTACATAGTGAATGTTGCATTGTGGTATAAAGACGCGCCCACCTCGAAAGAGGTGGGCGCGTCTTTAGTCTGCTGCAAGCGCAGGTTACTTATCGAACCAGTCGGGCTGGCTGTTGTTGACCGATTGGACCTGGTTGGGTACTGGCGCCACGCTCAGGCCATCAGCGTGCATGATGTAGAGTTGTTGTTTGCCAAGCTGGCGCATATAGATGATGCGGGTGCCATCGCTGTTGAAGGCGGGATCCCAGTCGTTGGTGGTGTTGTTGACGATCTTCAGCTTGTTGCTGCCATCGGCGTTCACCGTGTAGATGTCGGCGTTGGCGGGGTCGCCAGAGCGATAGACGATGATGTTACCCTGCGGCGACCAGCGTGGCTCTACATCTGCGGTGCCGTTGGTGCCTGTAGTGATACGCTTGACGTTGCTGCCATCGGCGTTCATGGTGTAGAGGCTCTGAGTGCCGTCGCGGTTTGAGGAGAACACGATCTTGCTGCCATCCGGCGACCAATCAGCATCGGTGTCAACGAAGGAGTTCTCGGTCATCCGCACCGGGTCAACCCCGGCCAGCGCCTCGGTAACGAAGATTTCGCCATCGGGGAAGGCGCTGGCATCCACGCCGGTGAAGAGGATGCGGGTGCCATCTGGCGACCAGCGTGGCCGCAGTTGCTTGGAGGGGAAGTTCTTGTTCAGTTCGATCGGGTTGCTGCCATCGGCGTTCATCACGAAAATATGGCCGAGGCCGTTGTCACGGTCACTGACGAAGGCGACCTTGGTGCCGTCGGGCGACCATGCGGGCTGGGTGTTGTTGCTTTGATCGTGGGTCAGATTACCGCGACTGCCTCCGTCGGCCTTGACCGAGTAGATCTGTAGGTGGCTGGTGCCAGACATATCGGAGGTATAGACGATCTTGCCACCAATCGGCCTGGGCGTAGCGGTTGGCGTGGGCGCAATGCCGGGAGTCGGGGTGGCCCCACCAGGGGTCGCCGTTCCAGTGGTGACAGTCGGCTGCGGCGACTGGCCGTAGCGCCAGTCATAGTAGTGCTGGCCGATGTTGCCCATCTGTACCTTGAAGCCTGCGGGCGCGGACGGCACATAGGTAAGCACGCGACGCTGGAAGGGCTGGATGAGGACGGCGGTGTTGGCTGCCCCGGCGATCTTAACTTCGGCCCAGAACGGCTCGGCGATGGGGTAGCCACTGGCGTAGAACCAGGGGTCGTTGAGCCGCTGCTGCACAAACTGGCCGTTGACGTAGACGGGGCCAACTTGATTGAGGAAATCCCACATCACCTTGGGGATGTTGTGCTGGGTTGCGCCCTCATAGTGGACGAATTGGCTGCCGGGGTCGCTGGCCTTGCTGGGGTCGTTGCCCACTTCGCCAGCGCGATTGATGGTCTGAGTGGCATACTGACCGGTGCGATCGCCGCTAGGCAGGCTGATTACCCCCGCGAAGCTGGCGTAGGTGGGCGCAGTGGAGTCATCTACATCGGAGGCAATGTCAATGTTGGCAGGATCGCGCTGCACGAAAGTGCTGTTGCCGATCTGCATCCGCCCGGTAATTAGCTCGACGGTGAGCAGGCCGTTGGTAACGAAAAAGGGATTGTGGCGATCGGCATTGGGGTTGTTAATCTCCATGCGGCTCTTGTCGAAATACTGCACCAGCCGCTTGCCGGTGCCATCGGGCGCATCCACGTATTGCTCGAACATGATGCGGGTTGGGCTGGTAAGCGGCCCCCAGTACCATGAGCGGGAAACTACCCCCTGCTGCACGGGCAAATCGGTGCGGTTCCAGGTTAGCTGAAAGTTGGGGTCACCGAACTGCACGTTTTGGGCGCTGGCGTGGTTACCTATCTGCGTCGCTACCAGCGACAGCATCAGGCCGAGCGCAACCAGCACCATCAGCACGACATTACTGCGGTGAAGATACTTGGACATAGGTTATTACTCTCCTTCCGAAAGCTGATCTGCCTGGGCCAACGCTACGCTTGAGCGATTGCCCCGCAGTGATGTTACGTTATCTGCGTTATGCGTACAGCCGAACTGCTGCCGCAGGGCGTTTGCCCTTCCGCATATTGTAACGTTTGACAGCAAGAAAGGTTCCACCGCCACATTTTGTGGCAATGCTACTTCCCCATTTTCAGCAAACCCCTATCCCCATATCGAAGGAGGGTTGGGGTGAGGGTTAATCACTATCCTTCGCCGGGGTAGGATAGATGAACAGTCCAATGGTGTAATGCTGCTTATTTGCCTCGCCCGCTTTGCCCGACTTACCGGCATCTTCAAGCATATTGGCGATAAATGAGTGCAACTCCTTGACCTGCTCATCAGTGAGGTAGAATTGTTCACCCACATCGAAGCTAACCATTGGCCCAGTGGCAGCAGCCTCATTTGCGTCGCCCGCCAGCGCCTCGGCGTGTAGCCGCTG
Organism: Chloroflexia bacterium; assembly: GCA_038230695.1. GTDB lineage: Bacteria > Chloroflexota > Chloroflexia > QHBQ01 > QHBQ01 > QHBQ01. The sequence goes on along the minus strand of JBBRMT010000016.1, from coordinate 22,869 downwards.
GTCGGTTACGGTAATAAACTCGTCGCGCACACGGCTGACCAGGGTGACATGGTGCGGCACCTCCTGATCGTCCTGGATGCGTAGCAGGCTGGGGTCTGGCTCAAAAACCCTGGCGATGGCGCGATAATATTTCTCCACCACCCCGCCCTTCTCCTGCTTATGCACCAGGTGAATGAGGCCCAGGCGCACCAGTTCGCGCACATGGTAGTGAACCTTGCCTGGCACATCGCCGATGCGGTCAGCCAGCATCTTGGTGGTGGCGGGGGCGGCTTGAAGCATCCGCAGGATGTTAAGTCGGTAGGGATCGGCAATCACGCGCAATTGGTCCAGGCTGGTCAGGGTCATGCGCTCGGCAATGTTGTCTTCGTCCATGTATCTTTCTCCCAACTATCTTTATTGCGTTCTGGAAAATTATATCATGGGTGCTGGTATTTGTAAAGGCAGATAGCAGGAACAAACTCTCGTGCAGCGCAGTTTATAAATAGAACGCGCTGGTAGGAAAGCACAACTATGCGTCCTGTTGCCATCTTAAGAGCGCCCGACGGTGAATGGCAGCCTGCGATAATGTCCTCAACATCAGAGTGCTATAATTAGCCAAGGAAGGGAGTGCAAATGACCAAGCGTAGAGCAGAGTTGAGCGGGGCAATCGTGTTGGTGGTAAGTCTGGCTGGTTGCAACATGACAACCAGCCCGCGCCTGACAAACTTGTATATTCCGCTTGCTCCTTTTAAGTTAAGCTACTCTTGCGATAGGGCGAACGCGCAACCCCGATTGCCTGCCAGATGATCGGGTCAGCGCCTCGCTATGCCCCAATTGTAGCCGGAGCAAGAGTAAATCCTGTTGGGTTTGGTTGGGCATCCTGTTGGTAATGGCAACATTCAGCATATGATTGATGACAAATTGCCCCCAACCTTGATGCCTCTTGCGTTGTATATGACAAAGGAGTAGAGTGTAAGCACTTCTTTGAGGTGATTAGATGCTTGAGCAGCGAGTAAAAGTTAATGTGAGGTATAATATCTTTGGTGTGTTCTCCACTATACTTGTTCTCATAGTGATGGCAGCCTGTGAGAACCCCAGCCCAGCCAGCAATCAGGCTAGTGCTGCGATTGGTGCTGCGCCCACTTCAACACAGATTCAAGACCCTTTGGCTACTACTAAGCAGGTGTTTGACCAGTTGTATCAACAGCGGATTGATCAGATGCGAACCGCCGACATAGTCTCCCATGTTCCTACCCATGTACCCGGACCGCCGCCAACCGGCACCCCTGGCCCTAGCCCTACTTGGGAGATGGGAATATTCCGGTCTTGTTTCGGTGTAGGAGATGGCTTTGCATTCATAGACTGCTGGCGGGGTATAGCAAATGGGGAGATAGTTAGTGTAGTCGCGGGTGGTCTACCGCTCTACACTGAAGGAGGCAAGGGGTCAGCGCCTACTGGACACAGCAAAGCGGCACTGATGGTATGGCAAGGACCGGATATGCCCCACGCCCAAATTATCGTTGGCTCACCAGACAATGCTCAGTTTTATTACGTGCCGCTAGCTGCAGAATTGGTGGGAATAGTATCAACCAATGGCACTCAGATTACCCTGACGGCGGATAACCCACAACGTACTCCCACCGCTGTAACCATAATCTTCGATGTCGCCACCCGCCAGTTCATCAGCGCATCCGGCACGCCGGTACCAGCCACGCCAATACCACTACCTTTATATCTTTGGATTTAAGCAAACAACTCATCCAACTCGGCCATCTCTTCTTTGCTCGGTTCGTGAGCCGCGCTGTGGCCGTTGCTACGGGCGCGGGCGACGGTGACGATGGCTGGCGGAGGGGCGGAGCCAATTGCGCTGCGGGTGCCGACGTATCCACAGACTGAGCAGCGCACCGCCTGACCGTCGCGGCCCTTCTCGGTGAGCAGGCCACCGCAGTTGGGGCAGGGCGGCGTGGCGATGGGCCGATCCCATAGCACGAAGTCGCACTCAGGATAACGATTGCAGCCGTAGAAGGTGCGCCCCTTCTTGGAGCGGCGTTCCAGGATTTCGCCCTGATTGCACTTGGGGCAGGTCACACCAGTATGCGTCTCCGGCATCGGCTTGGTGTTGCGGCACTCCGGGAAGCCGGGGCAGGCGATGAACTTGCCGTAGCGACTCAGCTTGATTACCATCTCGCGCCCACACTTCTCGCAGGTGATACCGGCAGGCTGATCCGCCACCTTGACCGGGCCGATCGCTTCCTCGGCGCGGCTCAGGGTGATGGCGAAGGGGTCGTAGAAGTGGTGCAGCACGGGCGCGATGGTGCGTTCGCCGTTGGCGATGTCGTCAAGCTCCTGCTCCATCTCCGAGGTGAAGTTGCGGTCTACCACACTGGGAAAGTGCTGCACCAGGATGTCGTTGACCACAATGCCCAGTTCGGTTGGCACCAGCTTCTTCTCGTCACGGGTGACGTAGCCGCGCTCCTGGATGGTGCCGATGGTGGGCGCATAGGTGCTGGGGCGGCCAATGCCCTGCTCCTCCAGTTCCTTCACCAACGTGGCCTCAGTGTAGCGCGGCGGCGGCTGGGTGAAGTGCTGGTCGGGAGAGAGGTTGAGCAGGTCGAGCGGCTCGTCCTTCGCCAGCAGCGGCAGGGGCGGCGATTTCTTGTCGAACTCGTCGCCAGCGGCGGGGTCATCAACCCCTTCCTGATATACCGCCAGGAAGCCGGGGAACTTGACCACGCTGCCAGTGGCGCGGAAGATATATGCTTGCTTCGGCCCCTTCGCCGCCACGTCTACGGTGGTGCTGTCGAGGATAGCGGCCGCCATCTGGCTGGCGACGAAACGCTGCCAGATCAGCTTGTAGAGTTTGTACTGCTCGGCGGATAGCGCCGCCTTGATGCCATCGGGGTCGCGGCGCGATGACGAAGGGCGAATCGCCTCGTGTGCTTCTTGCGCTCCCTTCGCTTTCTTGGTGTAGATTGGCGGGGTGGGCGGTAGGTAGGCTGCACCATAGCGGTCGGCAATCACCTCGCGGGCCTCGGCCTGGGCGCTGGCGGCAATGTTGGTGCTGTCGGTACGCATATAAGTGATCAGGCCGACGCTGCCCTCGGTGGGCAGGTCTATGCCTTCATACAACTGCTGCGCCACAATCATAGTGCGCTTGGCGGTGAAGCCCAGCTTGCGGCTGGCCTCCTGCTGCAAAGTGCTGGTGGTAAACGGCGCGGAGGGGTTGCGGCGCATCTCGCGGGTCTTCACGCTGTCCACGACATAAGTCGCGCCTTGCAACGCTTTAATTACCGCGTGGGCCTCGGTGGTGTTGTGCAACTCCGCCTTCTTGCCCGCGATGCTGATTAGCTGGGTGTGGAACTGGTCGCTCTTCTTCGGCTTGGCGAGCTGCTTGCTGAAATCGGCTTCGATGCTCCAGTATTCAACCGGCTCGAACGCCTCGATCTCCCGTTCACGTTCCACAATCATCCGCAGAGCGACCGACTGCACCCGCCCGGCGCTGAGGCCACCCTTGACCTTCTTCCACAGGATGGGGCTGATGCCGTAGCCGACCAACCGATCGAGGATACGGCGGGCCTGCTGCGCGTTGACAAGGTCCATATCAATCTGGCGGGGATGGGCGATCGCGGCCTGCACCGCGTCGCGGGTGACTTCGTGGAACTCCACGCGGAAGACCGGCTTGCGTCCATCTACGCCCGTTGCTGCCAGCAGATGCCAGGCAATCGCCTCACCCTCACGGTCGGGGTCGGTGGCAAGGTAGATGGCGCTAGCGCGGTCGGCATCAGCCTTCAGTCCCTTGACCGTCTGCGCTTTGTCGCGGGGGATGAGGTACTGGGGGGTGAACTCGTTATCCACATCCACGCCCAGTTTGCTCTTTGGTAGGTCGCGGACATGGCCGTAGCTGGCCCGCACCGCAAACCCGCGCCCCAGGTACTTACTGATAGTCTTGGCTTTGGTCGGCGACTCGACGATCACCAGCTTGCTGCCCTGCGGCACGCTGCTGGTGCCAGCCCGCACGCTGGAGGTGCCGTCGCTCTCGGCGCTGGTAGTGCGCTTGGCGCGGGCGGTGGTCGTCTTGATCGTCTTTGGCGCGGTTGTTGTCTTGTTGGTAGTAGTCTTCTTGGCCGTCGCAGTAGTGGTCTTCTTCGTCGTCTTCTTCGCGGCGGTGGTCGCGCCAGGGCGCGGGGTAGTGGTCTTTTTAATGGGCATTATATTCCTCAATCATGATTATGCGCCCTGCAACACGCATGGGCGCATAGTAACTATACTTATTTTGTGTCTGCTTGTCAAGACGTGGGGTAGGATTCACACAAAAACTTAACATTGTTTCACATGGAGCGCGACTAGACACCGGCGATGCTGATCAACACGGATATGGCGATCGCGCCGGTCATGGTGAAGACGAAGGCTAGGAAGCCGTTCAGCCGCGCCCGATAATTGTACTCGGCGGGTGCGCCCGCCTGGGCGAGCGCCCGGACGCGCTGCTGGTAGGCTGGCATCTCGCTACGCTGCCAGAGTAGCCAGATTATTCCGAAGATGAGCATCGCCGCGACCTCGGCGAAGATGGTGCGGCGGAGCAAAGCCTGGGCATCGGCGCGGAAGAAGGTCACGATCAGCAGTAGGGTAATCAGCAGCAGCGCGTTGCGCGAACCGCTCAGAATCATCAACCACTTGTCCCGTTGCGTATCACCGCCGGAAACTAGCATTTGCTCACCTCATCGGCCAGGGGCAGGTCGAAGGAGAAGGTGCTGCCCACCCCCAGCTCGCTCTCTACATGGATTTCGCCACCGTGCTTCTCCACGATTTGCTTGCTGATCGGCAGACCCAGGCCGAGGCCACCGTACTGCCGCCGATAGGCATCCTCACCCTGGCTGAAGCTGCCGAAGATGTCATCCACGTACTCCGGGGCGATACCCGCGCCAGTGTCACAGACGTAGAGGTTGACGTAGCCATTTTGCTCGGTTGGCCGCCAACCTACCTTGATTGCGCCACCGCTAGCGGTAAACTTGACTGCATTGGCAAGCAGGTTTAGCATCACCTGGCGCAGCCGATCAGGGTCGGCGCAGACCACCGGCGAAGCGGGGAAATGGCCCGCCTCGGTGCGCGGTGGAAGCAAGTCAATACTGATACCCGCATGGGTAGCGCGGGGTTCAATCTCGTGGACGATGCTATCGAGGAAGGAGTGAACCGGCAGCGGGATGCACTTCAGTTCCAGCGCCCCCGCCTCCATATGCACCAGGTTGAGCAGGGCTTCGATGTTGGCAAGCTGCTCCTCACCGGCATGGCGCATAATCTTGAAGAAGCGGCGCTGCGTGTCGCTGATTGGCCCGGCGCTGCCGTCCTCCACCACCTCCAGATAGGCGAGCAGGGTGGCAAGCGGCGAACGCAGTTCGTGGCTGAGGCGGGCGAGAAAGCCGCTCTTGAGGTGGTCGAGTTCGCGCAGTTGCACATTCTGCTCCTGCACTTGGGCCAGCAGGCGGGCATTGCGGATGGCAACCCCGGCGTAGCCCGCCAGCGCAGTCATCAGGCTTTCATCATCCGGGGTAAACTGGTGTGGCTGCTCATCGTATACGCAGATTCCGCCCATCACTGCCCCGTCGGCGAACAGCGGCACCGCCATCATCCCCTTGAACCCATAATGTGAGGAGGTGCGACTGAGCAGCGGATAGCTGTCATCGGCGCTGAGGTCGCCAGTGCTGGCGGGTTGCTGATCTACCACGGCGCGACCCACTACGCTATCGCGGCTAGGTGTGAAATGGGCATTGTTGATCAGGGCGACGTATTCTTCGCTCAAACCTTTAGAGGCGACAATCTGCCCAACCTGGGTCACTGGGTCAACCAGAAAGATAGATACCAGGTGCAACCCCAGGTTGGCGCTGGCGGCATTCATGATGGTATCGAGGGTCTGGGCAAGGTCGGTGCTGGCTACCACTGCCGCCGCGCTCTTAGCCAGCAGGTCGAGGTTGGCAAGCCGTGCTTGCAGGCGGGCCTGTTTGCGGGTGCGAGCCACGCTGCCCGCCAGGCTGTCGGCCAGGGGTAGCGCCAGGTTGCCGTGCTGCGGAGTAAACCGATAATCTGGCCTGCGGCTATAGAGGCTCAGGCCGCCAATTATCTGATCTCCGCCCTGCTCCACAATAAGCACGATCAGCATCGAGCATATGCCCTCGCGCTCGATCAAATCCGGTTCCGCCGCCAATACACTGGTGGGATCGTTATAAATAAAAAGGCGGCTCTTGGCGATAGACAGGGCAAACGAACCAGCGTTGTTGGTGCGCCGCTGGTTGATATAGGTATCCGATAGGTTATAACCAGCGCGTAGAGTAGCAGCGCCGGTGTTGGCATCAATCAGACCAATGCTGGCCGCATCGGCCCCGGTCAGGCGGGCGGCATATTCGGCGGCGGCGGTGAGCAGGGCATCGTCGAGCGCGGCGGCATTGGCAAGCGAGAGCAGCAGGTCGAGGGTTTGTTCGCGTTCCTTGTTCTCGCGCCGCAGTTGCCGAATCAACAGGCTACTGAGTATGCCTGCGAGGGCGATGAACAGAATGTGAGTTGCGATAGTGGACCAGGGGATGCCAAAGCCAAATAGGATCGAATTAAGCTTCCAGGCAAGTATATAGTTAAAGGCAAAGATAATAAAGCAGGCAAACGCCCCAGGGATGCCACTACGGAAGGCTGCGCTGATAACAATGAAAATGTAGAAAATGTAGAAATTGCTGTAGCCAAACTTAATGCGGTAAGCAATCATGGCGAAGATGATGGCGCAATCAAATGCCAACGCCAGCAGGCCAAGCAACTGCTGATGGCGCAGATCAAGTGGCAGGCGATTGAACCACCAGATAAGCACATTGTTGCCTGCCAGCGCCACAAGCAGCAGCACGGTAAGCAGCGGCGTGAGCAGCCATACACCTACGCCCAGCGCTACAGTGAGCAGCAGCCAGCGCATATTTATAAGCATGGTTTCACGCTGCTTCAAATCGGCCAATGCTTCTTGCGAACTAACCGATGAACTCATACTTGCCTCAGCCTCTCACTGCTGAACTAGTTCCGCTTAGATGTAAGTATAACAGACTGTGCAAGTGTTTGACGACCGAAAAACGGAGGGGATTGAGGGGTGATAGGTTACGGAGGAGCAAATGGTAAGGTGACGGTAAGGTTCTGGTAAGGTTTTAGGCACAAGGAGGGCGAACAACGGTTCGCCCCTACAGCGACGCATCGTTGCTCTCGCCATTCATTTCGGCAAGGACTGGCTGGGGCTGGGTCAGGCTGCGTAGCGCGGCGAAGTTGCCGCTGCGGGCCTGGTCGTAGACGGAGACGATGTTGCGGGCGATGGCGCTCCAACTTCGCTCGGTCATAGCGTGGTGGCGCAGGGCCAGGCCGCGCTCATGCAGAGTAGCAGGATCGGTGTTCAAGGCTTCGCTGAGGCTGGCGGCCAGCGATGCCGCGCTGCCACGCACCGCATAATAGCCGAGGTCGCCGAGAAACTCGCGGCTGGTGGGCGTATCGAAACAAACGGTAGGCAGGGCCATCGCCATGTAATTGGCGATCTTGCCTGCGCCCTCGGTGGTGGACAGTTTGGGGGAAACCGCGATATCCCCGATGGCGAGATACTGCGGCGCTTCATCGTAAGGGATGCGCCCGCTGATGGTAACATGGTCGCCGATGCCGAGGTAGTTGGCAAGGTTGCGATAATCGTCGGCGGCGGGGTAGCCCATAATCAGGAAGTGGGTGTCGGGATGGTCGGGCAGCAGCAGCCGCGCCGCCTCCAGCAGCAGGTCGGTGCCTTGATAGGGAGCTAGCTTGCCGAGGTAGACAACCACCCGCCGCCCAGCGGGGATGTCCAGTTCGTGGCGCAGCGCAAGCACCTGCTCCTGCTGTTCGCCATGGATAGGTGGGGCGAAACGGCCAATGTCCACCCCATCGGCGATAGTGAAAATGCGGGCGGGGTTGACGTGATGCTCGGTGCGTAGCTGGGCGGCGGCATTGTGCGAACTGGCGATAATCGCGTCGGCCATGCGGTCAATCACCTGCTCCAAAGCGCGGAACGGCTTGTAGAAACTGCCGTTGGCGCGGATAAAGCGATGGTCTACCATCTCGCCGCTGAGGCTGCCCTGGTAGTCGAAGATGAGCGGCACATGGCGCTTGGGTAGCAGGCTGCGGGTGAGGCGACCTATCAGCGCACCCTCGTGCAGATGGGCATGGATGATGTCGGGGCGCATCGTCCAGGCGGTACGCAAGGCGCTGAGGAAGAGCATGGGGTCATAGAGCATCTTGCGCTTCGACGAGCCGATGCTAACCTCGCGGTGGCCGGTGAAGGCGGCGCGACGTACATCCACCCCCGGCACGTTGTTGCCGCTGCCGTAGGTAACGATGGTGATGCGGTGACCGAGCGCCTGCAAGGCCCACACCTCTTCGAGGATACGCACGTGCGCCCCATAGTGGGCAAAGAACGAGGTAGGCGCGACCATCAGGATCTTATACTTTTTCTTGCTGCCAACCACTTTACTCAAAATACGTAATGCTCCTTGCGCTGCCAGCTATAGCAATGAGGGGGCAGACGCAAGGGTTATTATACCATACTGACAGCCAAACTCTTGTCGGTGGCGTGGAGATGAGGTACAATTATTCCAATGCCCGTACAGGAGAGACTATCATGGTACAGTAACTGGATATTACCGTAAGCCTGACTGAAGAACAACGGGCGTAGTCCAAAAACAGATGCAGACGGCGCAACAATGAGCGAAGAACTAGCAGATCTGAGTGTAGCCGAGATACAACCGCTACTGGTGATGGTGTTTGGCACGATGGTGCGCGGTGAGGAGCAGATACTACGGTTGTAATATTATCCGCTTATCCGCTGCCCACGTCCGCTGGCTCATCCGCCGCGTATGGTCGTTTGCAACCCCTACGCCAGCATTGTCGCTGCCGATGGGTTTGATGCGCTTCACCGATGCGGGCTGCGCCCCCGGTCCCTAGAACTCTCCCCTACCGTTCACAATCTTGAACACGCCAGCAACTCTCTACATTCTACATTCTACATTCCCTTCAGCCCCAGGCGCGAATATCTACCTCAAGAACGCCAGCGGTGGGGAGCGCCTGCTGCAAGATGTCGTGCGCGGCGATGGTGGCGGCAACCTGGATGGTGTCACTTATTTGCAGGCCAAGCGCGTCGAGCGACACGCTTATCTCCAACACCTGCGGGCCGTGCGCGACCAGACCTACTGCTCCGCGCATTTGCCACGCGCCTTGCCCCTCTGCCTCACTGAGCATCAGTTGCTCACTACCCGCACTGACCAGCAGTTCGTGGCTGAAGCCGCTGCTCGGCACGTCCACTGGGCCAAAGCCACGCACCGTCGGGTTGTAACTTTGCGCGTGGGGGCTGCGAATGTATAGCGCAACATCGGCGCGAATGTCCTCGTTGGCTTCGAGACGGAAGAACAGGCTGGCAGGGTTGCTGCCGTAGTAGAACCGCTTCAGTGGCAGGTAGCTGATCTGCATCGAACCACTGCTGGCCTGTGGTTCGATATAGCCCGCATTGCTCCACTCGCTAGCATCGGCGGCTCCCGATATGCGCGGGCTGCTGTAGCCGCTCGGTTCACGGCTGAGGGTGTGCCTGCTCAGGCCGCGAATGGGCTGCTTGAGGAAGGCAGGTACGGGCAGGCCGATGAGGGTGTAGACGTTGCTTAGGTGGCGACGAAACATCTCGTCGAACAACGCCTCCTCCGCTGACCAGTTGTGGCTATAGTACCACCAGAACCAATCGCTGCCCTCAGCTATATAGAGTTCGCGCCAGGCTGCCTCGCTCCCCCCCTTGCCCCCCCTGATATCAGGAGGGGATTGTATATCTCCCTCCCTACGATCGGGGGGGCTGGGAAGGGTGTGTGCGACCAACTGTTCGCGGGTGGCGGCCAGGTATTCCCAGGCGCGGTTCTGCTCCGCCTCGCCGATCCAGGTTTCCAGATTGCGACCAATCCAACTGGCGGTGAACAGCTTTTCGATGCGTTGCGTGGGCGGGTAGGCGGCAAGGTATTCGCTGACCGTGCAGGCGTGCAGGGTGTCGTCGCGCTCGATCGCGCTATAGAGCGCGTGCAGGAAGTCGTTGCCGTTGTTGGGGTAGCTCTCCCAACAGTTCTCGCCGTCTAGGATGATACTGACCAGCGCTGGCCTGTCGCCGTCCTGGGTACGGTTGCGAATGGTGTGCAGCCGATCTAGCATATCGGCCACCGCTGCGTGCGTCTCCATCCCCTGATAAGCGAAGCCGATGCGATCGGAGAGTAGGTGGTCGCGGAAGATCAGCGCGGGTGGTTGCAGTGTGTCAGTCTGTAGGGGCGCATCATCGTTGTTCGCCCTACTCACCCACCCAGCCTCCCCCAAAGGGTGAGGGGTATAAGTGGCAAGATATGGCTGGTAGAGCAACCAGGGGTTGGTGAGGTGGCCCCAGGGGTCACGCTCGATGCCGTAGCCGATGCTGCTTGCCAGCACTGCCTCATCACTGGCGAACCAGCGAATACCCTGCTCGGCGGCCAGCGCAACCAACTCCTGCGATATCGCACCCTCGCTGGGCCACATTCCCGCGGGCGGGCGGCCAAAGGCGGCGCAGTAGCTATCCACCGCCAGGCGGATTTGGGCGGCAGCGTCTTCGGGGTGGGCGAAGCGCAGGGTGGGCAGGGCCAGGCCGGGACTGGCGATGCGGGCATCGTAATTGTCGTATAGCAGCGGCAGGATGGGGTGGAAGTAGGGGCTGGTGCTAACCTCAATCTGCCCCTCGTTCATCATGGTGCGATGCAGCGGCACCACATCCGCCATCATCGCCCAGTGCTTATCAGCCACCATGTTTACATCCACCTGGCTGAAGTCGCGCCCTTTCTGGACAAGAGCGTTCAGTTCGGGGTCAGCAGCCACCATCAGCGGGTCAATCCAGGCCAGGTTGAACCAGACCTGCAAATCGCGCCAGAATGCGGGGCCAAACAAGGCGGCCTCGCCCTGAGCCTGCTGCTTGAGCGCCAGCAGTTGGTGGTAGCGCGGATAACGACTGATCACCCGCTCCCAGTTGATGTAGAAGAAAGTTTCCAGCATCTCCGCCTTGTCGGCTGCGCTGAGGTTTTCGGCGGGCGTGAGAGTCAGGCGCAGGCTGCGATCCATCGCGCCACGCTCGGTATAGTCGTGCAGTTGCTCGATCAGGCTGGGGACCAGGTTGAAGGTTTGGTGAATGGTGGGGTGCTGAGTGAGCGCCTCCAGCATATGCAGGTAGTCTTTGACTGCGTGCAGGCGCACCCAGGGCAGGGCGAAGTCGCCGTCCGGCCCCGGCTGCGGTGATGTACGATAATATGGCTGGTGCTGGTGCCAGACAAATGCGATGTAGATGGGCTTCATTGGCCTCGATGATGCACGGCAACGTGCCTGAAGTAATACTCCTTCCCCAAAGGGGGAGGTTGGGTGGGTGAGCAGGGCGCAGCTATTCGCGCACCTTATCTTCGCCCGCGCCATATGGTGAAGGGAAACCGATTATACCAGATCGAGTCTGGCACGGCACGTTCCTTGCCCTAGAAATTGATGCCGCCATTTTTTGGTGATACAGCAGGACGCGGGTATAATTCGTACTCAGCGTATATGTGATCGTATCTGTGATAGTGAGAGGAAGAAATCTTTGCACCTAATGATAACTACCGACACCATAGGTGGGGTCTGGCAATACACCATGCAACTAGCGCGGGCGCTAGCGCGATACAATATTGCAGCAACTATTATCAGCATTGGTCGCGCTCCCAGCTTGGAGCAGCGCACCGACTTGTCGCTCCTACCCAACTTGCGTGGTCACTTCAACCTGCCCTACAAGCTGGAATGGATGCAGGCTAGCAGAGGCGACATCGCGGAGGCGCGGGGCGACCTCAGCAACCTGATTGCCCAGTTGCAGCCCGATTTGCTGCACAGCAGCCAGTTCTGCTTTGGCGATCTGCCCACCGCCTGTCCCCGCCTGGTGGTTGCCCATAGCGACATCATTAGCTGGCAGCAGTGGTGTGAAGATAATATTGCGCCTGACGCTGATTGGCAGGCTTTCACCGGCGGCTATCAGCGGATGGTGCAGCGCGGGCTTCATGGCGCAAACGCGATCGTCGCGCCCTCGGCGTTTATGGCGGCCAGCATCAGCCGCGATTACGCCGTAGCCACCGGCGGCATCCAAACCATTCACAACGGTATGACCATCAGCCCACGCCTGGGTATCAAAGAGCAACTTGCGGTAATGGTGGGGCGGCTATGGGATAAGGCCAAGAACGTCAGCCTGGTGGCTGAGGCGGTGCAGCAGGTGCAGGCCAGCCCCGCCAGCACGCTGCGAGTGGTGGTCGCAGGCGCGGATTTGCCGCCCGATTACATAGGACGGACCAACATTGGCGCGGCGATAAAATACCTGGGCCATCTAACTTCGGCGCAACTCTATCCCGTGTTCGCCCGCGCCAGCGTCTACATCGCCGCCTCGCGCTACGAGCCGTTCGGTCTGGCCGCAGTGGAGGCCGCGTTGCACGGCTGCGCCATCCTTGCCAACGACATCCCCACCTTTCACGAGGTCTGGGGCGACTCGGCCATCTACTTCGCCCGCAATGATGCCACTGCCCTGCAGCACGCCCTCACCGAGCTGCTAGACGACGACACCCGCGCCGCCCATTATGGCGCACGCGCCCACCTTCGCGCTCTTACCCTATACAGCGCCGAGCGCATGGCCGCCGACTATTACCAGTTGTACCGCCAATTGCTTCCTTCACACTTGTGGTATAATCAAGGTGCGAACTTGAGCTATACCAACCTTGATCTATCTTACGGAGTGTGAATGAACTTTGCCATCTTCGGCCATTCGATTCGTTCCGACTGGAATCACGGCAACGCCCACTTCCTGCGCGGCCTGATGCGGGCGTTGGGTGAGCTGGGCCACCCTGCCACCTTCTACGAGGCAGTTCACAACTGGTCGGTTGACAATCTACGGCAGGAGCATGGCGAAGCGGCGTTGCTCGACTTTGCCGCCCACTTCCCCAACCTGCATTACAACCTCTACAACCCCGCGCTGCTAACCAACCCGCAGCGGTTGCGCTCCTGGCTGCACAAAACCTTGCAGCACACCGATGTCGCCATTGTCCATGAGTGGAACGACCCCGCGCTGGTGTTGGCAATTGGCCGGATGCGGCGGGCGGGCGAGTTCGGCCCCCGCTTCCGCGTCCTGTTTCACGACACCCACTACCGCGCTTATAGCGAACCGGACAAGATGCGGGCGCTGCAATTGGAGAACTACGATGCGGCGCTGTCGTTCAGCCCGGCAATTACCGAGATTTATAAGCGCGACTTCGGCTTGCCCCATGTCTACACCGTCCACGAGGCCGCCGACCCCGACCTGTTCCGCCCTATCAATCTGCCAAAGGAGCAGGATGTTGTCTTCATCGGCAACTGGGGCGACAACGACCGCAATGAAACGATGGAGACATACCTGCTACAACCCAGCAACCTGCTGCCCGACCTGCGCTTCTCTATCTATGGAGTGCGTTACAGCGCGGAGTTGTTGGAACGTATTGCCCGCGAGTATCAGGTGCGCTATAGGGGATGGATCGCCAACTACCGCGCCCCACTGGTCTACGCCGCCTCGAAGATGAGCCTGCACCTGCCCCGCCAGCAATACACTAGCGCGGTCTACGGCACGCCCACCATTCGCGTATTCGAGGCGCTGGCCTGCGGCCTGCCCCTGATCAGCCTGCCCTGGCCGGATACTGATGAGCTATTCTGCGCTGGTGAGGATTATCTGGTGGTCAACAATCAGGCCGAGATGGTGGAGGCGATGCGCAGCCTGGCCGCCGACCCCGCCGCCCGCAAGAAGCTGGGCGACAGTGGTCGCGCCCGCATCCTGGCCCACCATACGGTGCGCCATCGAGCGCGGCAAATTGTGGGGATTGTGCAGGGGCTGGGCTTAGGTATAAAGAAACGGATAAAGCGGATGGGCCATTATCATTATCACTTTCAGTTTGACACTGGGGTGGGGTGAAACTGATAGTGAGAGTGGGCGGCTTGCCATGTTTCCCTGTTCGTAGTACAATCCTTGTACCATACCCCGACAAGGAGCAACCCCATGCAGAACACCCTCTATTACGGCGACAACCTCGACTGGCTTCGCAACAGGGATGTTTTTCCCAACGCCTTCGTTGACCTTGTCTACCTCGACCCGCCGTTCAACTCCAATCGCAACTACAACGTGCTATTCAAGGGGCAGGCGGGGCATGAGGCGCAGGCGCAGATCCACGCCTTCACCGATACATGGGTGTGGAGCGAGCAGGAGTTTAATGCAGTCAAGCTCTACAAGGACATATCTGAAGCGGTTAAGGATGCGTTGGAAGGCATGGTCAAGCTAGCGGGCAGGAACGCGCTGACCGGCTATCTGGTGATGATGGCTCCTCGCCTGGTCGAACTGCACCGCGTGCTGAAGCCGACTGGCAGCCTCTACCTGCACTGCGACCCCACCGCCAGCCACTATCTCAAGCTGCTGCTCGATGCGGTGTTTGGGCCGGAGAACTTCAGAACCGAGATAATTTGGGAACGCACTAGCAGCCACAATGATGCCAAACGGCAGTATCCTAATGTTAGCGATATCATCTTTTTCTACACCAAGACCAACAAATATCCTTTTAACGTTCAATATGAGGCATATAGCGAAACTTATCTCCGTGATTTTTATCGTTATGTTGACGAGCAGGGTAGACGTTACCGACTAAGTGACCTACGTAGCCCTAACCCAAGGCCCAATCTTACTTATGACTATAAAGGCTATAAGCCACACGCAAATGGCTGGGCTGTATCGCGTGAGAAGATGGCGCAGTTGGATACCGAAGGCAGGCTTCATTTTCCAAAGTCCCCGAATGGACGTATACAACTAAAGCGCTACCTTGACGAAATGTCCGGCTCTCCTGTTGGCAACGTCTGGTCTGATATTAAGCCGGTTCAATCGCAAGCCGCCGAACGCCTTGGTTATCCCACGCAGAAGCCGCTGGCGCTGCTGCGGCGCATCATCGAAGCCAGCAGCAACGCGGGCGACATCGTGCTGGATCCGTTCTGCGGCTGCGGCACAGCAGTGGTGGCGGCGGAGGAGCTAAACCGGCGCTGGCTGGGCATAGACATCACCAGCCTTGCCATTGGAGTAATCGAGAAGCGCATCCGCCAGATCCACCCCGCCGCACAGTTTGCGGTGCAGGGCTTGCCCGACCGCCCAGAGGACGCGCTGGCGCTAGCCGAGCGCAACAAGTACGATTTTCAGGACTGGGTGGTGCTGAAGCTGGGCGGCCAGCCCATCCGCGAGTCCGCGCCGGGCAAGGCAGTCAAAGGCCCGGATGGAGGGGTAGACGGGGTGATATACTTCGAGGATGCCACTGGCACGCATAAAGCCTACATCTCGGCCAAGGGTGGTAAAAACTATGGTGTAGAGATGATGAACGCGCTTGACGGTGCGATGAACGACAAGGGCGGGGTGATCGGCGTGCTGGTGATTATCGATGAGCCAACCCGCCCGATGCGCGAACTGGCTGCTCGTTCGCCACTATATGAGAGCAAGGACAATCTCGGCAACGTGCATCACTACTCGCGCCTGCAAGTCATCACCGTAGCCGACCTGATCGCTAAGGGCAGCGCGGCGATCAGGATGCCGCTGCACTACGAAGGCCAGACGCTGCAAACCGCGCAACGCGGGCAGCGCAAAGAGGGTGAGCAGATGCCGCTGCTGGGGAGCTAACGACTAGCCTGGAGGGAAGGCCAACCTGCTTGCCCATTCTCATTATCAGTTTGTCGGATACCTATGGATGGCAATGAAACTGATAGTGATAGTGGCATTGAGGGATAATCTTCTCCTCCAGGTCATTATCACTATCAGTTTCACTCCACTTATATGAGGGGAGTGTTACGAAACTGATAATGATAACAATCCATCGTGGTGATGGTGGAAATTGGGACAGGGCGCGCATCAGTGCGCCCCTACGGAAATGCTGTATCGGCTTGGCGGATTGGTATAATACCTATTCTTCAGGGTGATGCAATGAAAACGGATGGGCGGGCCGCAGCCCGCCCCTACGGATATTACATCATCGGTTCAGCGGATGGGTATAACTCACGCTCCCTGTGGCTTGACCTTCAATTGCTCGACGGCAGGCACGGGTTGCGGCTTGCTGGCCTGTAGGAAGCCGACAAACATCACGATCACCCCGAACAGGATGCCAATATAGAGGAAGCCATTAAGGTGCAGGTCGTTGAGGGTGCCGCCCAGCACGGGGAAGAGCGCGCCAGCGGCAATCAGGATGTTGCCGGTCAGCCGATTGATGAGGATGCGCTTGCGCCAGAACAGGAAGCCGGAGTAGATCGCCCCGCCCACCAGCGTGAGTGTGCCGTAGAGATTGAACGGCAGGGCGAAGGTCAGTGCCACGAACTGCGGCACGATGCCCTTGCCAGTGAGCAGCCCACCATTGTTCACGTTATTGATCATGTACTCATAGGTACTCGGTGGCGGGTTCTGTATTGCAGCAGGGAAGGTCTCGCCAAGCGGCACGGTCAGCATGAAGTAGACCGCCGCGACCGAGGCCACAATCAGAATGGCGGCGAGGGCGTTGGCAATCACCTTGCGGCGCACCAACAGGTAGACGGTGCCTTGCCCCAGCCAGGCCGAGGTCAGGATCGCGCCGCTGAGATACCACCAGCGGAAGGCGAAGTCGCGGGTAGAGTCGCTGGCTTGCCAGCCACCCGCGCTGAGATACGCCTGGGTGAACTCGCCTATACCGTAGAGCAGCAGGCCGATGCCCCAGAACAGCAAATAGGGCTGCTGGCGGGTACTCCAGCGGACGAATACCATCCCCGCGAATATTACTGTTACCAGCAGCGCGATGATCGAGATGAGCAGGTTGAAGGTCATGTGCTTTGCCTTTCTGTACTCGAACCCTATCCCAGCCTCCCCGATGGGGGAGGAGTTGCTATACGAACGTACTTAGCATCGCCAGGTTGCCGAGCGGCCCACTCTGCAAGCTGAGGCGGTAACGCTTCTCTACCACCGACTTGAGCGTAGCGGCGGGGAAGCCGGTTACGTGTACCCCTTTGATCAGCGCCACTGCATCGTGGCGGCCAATCGAGATTACCTCGCCCGCCAGATCGGGCTTAAAGGCATGACGCTGCTGTGGCTGGTTCCTGGCTTCGGCCACGATATTCGCGGCCACCGTGTCGGCCTGCTGCAAGGCGGCCTGGGCGCTGGGCGGCGCGTTTTCACCCTCAGTCTGTACGCCATTATCACCAATCGCGTAGACGCAGGGGTAATCCACTGCCTGAAGGAAGCGATTGACCGCCAGCCGCCCGCCCTGGCCGGTCGCGCCGCCGCTGCTCTGAGTGGCGTTTGCGGCCTGCACCCCGCCCACCCATACCACGGTGCGGGTTTGCAGGATGTTACCCGACTTGAGTACCGCGCAATCCGCACCTACCTCGGCCACGCCGTCGCCAGTGATCAGCTGCACACCCAGGCGCTGCAAGGCTGCGGTAGTGTAATCAATCATCCATTGTTGGTAGCCGGGCAGGATGGTGTCCTTCATCTCCACAACGCGCAGGCTGACCTCGGCACGGGGGATTTTATATTCGCGGCAGAGTCGCGCAATCTCCTCGGCCAGTTCGCCCGCCAGTTCCACGCCGGTGTAGCCGCCACCACCAATCACGAAGGTGAGCATATCGCGGCGAGCCGGGTCGCCGACGGGCAACTGCGCGGCCTGCTGGAACATGGCGACGATATGCTTATATAGCCGCTCTGCCTCCCACGACGACTTCAAGGTGAAGGCGTGTTCCTTCAGGCCGGGGATGTGGTAGAAGGCGGTGGTGCTGCCCAGGGCCATCACCAGCCAGCGATAGGGTATCTTGCCACGGCTGAGGTTGCCCGCGCCGTCGCGCTGCTCCACGCGCACAAGGTTGTTGGCAAAGTCGAACTCGGTGACGCGGGCCTGCACGAAGCGCACCCCGGTTCCCTTCAATATCTCGCGTAGCGGCAACCGCACCTCATCCACCGCCGTGCGTCCGCCTGCCACCTCATGCAACTCGGTGATTAGCTGATGGTAGTCGTTCATGTCGAGCAGCACGACCTCAAGATTGGCCGCTTCGCTCTTCTGCAATGCGGCCAGCCGCAACGCGGCACGCAGTCCACCGTAGCCTGCGCCCACGATCAATACGCGCTGCCGCTTGCTTTGGGTGCTGCCGTTCTCGCTATGTTCCACCATGATTGCGTCAAACCTTACCTTTTCTATTATTATAGCAATTGCCCCGTGCTCAACGCAAATTATGCGATAACGCGGGCGTTAACTTTGCATATAAACAACCACCCAGGACTAGCGCAACCAGCCCCTACACACCCCCTGGGCCAGTGAGTAGTTTCGATAATCATTGATGCGCTTCAAGATACACCCTCACCAAACCTCTCCCTTCCAGGGAGAGGCTTTTTGCCTTCGCACTCAGCGGTCAGCGCTCAACACTGGCTAGCCCAGCCGTGCCGCGATCAGGGTGGAATACATCTCCTCGGCAGTCATGCCGCCGTGCATCCCGATTAGCAGCGGCGAGTTTATCTGGTCGGTATAGTAGAGGGTGCGGATGCGCCAGGTGTCATGCATCAGCAGCACCACGTCACCAATGCGGCTGAGGTAACGGTCAGCAACCGGCCCGCCTAGCAACCCAGCGGCAATGAACTGGGTGCGGGTTAGCACGGTAGCAACATCGCCATAGCGGTGCCTGGCATAATCGAGCAAGGTGCCAGCCTTGCCCGCCTGGGCGTAGAGGTAGATGGTGCGGCTATCACCCGCTGGCGGCAAGGCTAGCATCGCCATCAATTCGTGGTCGGCATTGGCGAGGATGACCCGCTCGGGCGGGGTGGTAATCTGGCCGTGGTCGGCGCTGATCAGCAGAGCCACGTCCTGGCGCTCCAGCTTATCAAGCAATTCGCGGCCCAGGATGAAGTCGAACTGGGCGACCTCGGCAGCAACCGCATCGCTCTGGCTGCCGTAGATGTGGGCCACAGTGTCCACCTTCTCCCAGTAGCCGCAGATAAAGGTGGGGCCGTCGGCCCGCTCGGCCAACTCGCGCATATTGATGCACAGGTCGGAACTGGTGACGAAGATATGGTAGGTCGCGCCCGCGTGCATGATGCGGGTCAGCGCCGTCTCGCGGAATTGCCCGTAGTTGACGATGATGGGCGCGACCCCCGCGGCTGCCAGCCGCTGGTAGATGGTCGGCACCGCCAGGAAGCTGACTGGGTCAATGCTCTTGATCTCGCCGCTATATGGAGCAGCAGCGGGCGCGAACTTGAGCATATCCACCACCGCGCCCTCCTCTTGCAGATACAGATTCCAGCCCACCAGCCCATGCTGCGCCGGGGTCGCGGCGGTGTGCAGGGTGGTGAGGGCGCAAGCGGTCATGCTTGGCGTGGTGGTGGTGATTGGCTGGAATACGGCGGGGCGTTCGCGCAGCAGCCGCGCCAGGTTGGGCGCATTGCCTGCGGCAATCTGTTCCTCTAGCTGGTAATAGCCCAGCCCATCCACGATGATGAGCAGCACCACGCTAGCGCCATCGAGCAACGCAGGCGGCAGCAGCGCAGGGCGTAGCCCGACCATAGCCGCATCCGCCGCGCCAAAGTGACGCAGGATGCTTTCGCTCAGGTTGACCGTGCCGCCGCCGCGATAATCTGGCTGCACCAGCGCAGCGGGCAGTTTTACCACTTCCTCATCCAAGATATTCTCTCCAATCAGGGCTTATATCATGCGCCCCATTCGTCAAGGTTGTCGCTCACGAGCAGCATCAGCGCGCTTCACCAGGGCGGGCCACCGCCCGCCCCTACGCCAGGGTTGTTGATTACGATTAGCATTAGTGCGCTTCACCGGGGCGTATGCGATGCGCCCCTACATAGCAACTCAGCACTCAGCACTCAGCACTCAGCACTCAGCACTCATTTCCGATAGATGGTGTAGCGCGAGGTGCTGGCGGCAGGCTGGAGGGTTGCCAACTGGCCCAGCTTCGCCAGCGTGTCCTTACGCAAGCGGCCCTCGCCCACATCGTGGGTTACGATTAGCGGGACGGCGGCAATGCGCTGCAGCATATCGGCCTGTGGCGCGTCCTGCCACATGGTTGCGTAGACATCGTTGCTGCGCGGGTCGTGGAGTACGCCGCCAATCAGGTCGGTGATGCTGCGCTGACCGATGCCCAGGCCCAGGTAGATCATGTGGCCGTAGCTGTCAACCAGGTAGCCGGTAGTCGGCAGGTAGCTGGGCGGGCGGCCCGCCAGGTAGTTGAACTGGTCGTCGAGGGTCAGCACGTTGGTTCCCGGTGGGGCTGCGTCGGTGATGTACTTAGCGACATCGCGGAACATCGGGTTGGGGTGGGGCTGAGTAGTCGTCGCCCACTGGTAGAGCAGCGTCGGCGCCAATAGCAAAGCGACCACCGCGCTGACCAGCGGGTAGAAGAAAACCGGCAAGCTGAGGCTGCGCTGCTGCGCCCAGAGCGCGGCTGCGCTCCCCAGCAAGCAGAGCGGCGCAGCCAGTTGGATGTAATAGTGGGTGTAGAAGGAACGGGTATAGGTGAACAGCGCGAAGCTGAAGATGCCCCAAAGCACAATCGGAGTCCAGCCACCCAGCCGTGCGCCCCGCGCCACCATCCAGCCCAGCAGCAGGCAGCCCAGCGCGGCGCAGATGAGGGTGAGCGGGTTGGCGGTAATTGCCCCCGCGATTGCGCCGCTAATCAGCGGCAGGCGGAGGCTAACATCGGCAGTGCCGTCGCCGGGGCGCAGCAACTGGAAGAAGAACACCTCGCGCACCATCTGCCCGCCTGCCATAATCAGGTAAGGGATTACAATAAGCGCCGCTGTCGCGCCAAAGCCCAGCGTCAGCCACTTCAGATTGAACCAGCGCGAACGCAGCAAGTCAGTGCTGGGGTTTGAGGTTTGAGGTTTGAGGTTTGAGGTTTGAAGCTCAGGGGCTAGGTTCGGCGATTCGACTGCCCTCTCGATGGGAGGGGTGGCCGCAACTCCCCTCCCCACGGGAGGGGCGGGGGGTGGGGCTAGCGAGGTGGTGGGCGTGCGTCGCTCCAGCGCAGTGGCAAGCGCATGGGTGAACAGGGCCATCGCGGCGGCCAGCCCCGCGATCTTGGTAAGCGAAGCCAGCGCAACGAAGATGCCCGCCAGTAGCAGCCAGAGTCGTTCGCGGGGTACTTGCTGATCGCGGCGCGGCAAGGCGTAGAGATAGAACAGCAGGCCGAGGCTGCTGAACAACACCATCGGCTGGTCGAGCATCACCTTGCGATTGATGTCCACCACCTCACCATCCACCGCCCAGAGCAACGCGGCCAGGCCACCCACGAAATCGGCGGGCAATCCCCCCACGCCCATCCCCTGCGCTGCCTTCCGCGCCAGCAGAAACAGGGCCAGCGCGGTCAGCAAGCTATAAACCACGCTGAGATAGCGGCCCAGCATAAAGCTGGTGGGGCTGCCCCAGGCGTTGAAGTGGTAGGCGAAGGCGGGAGCATAGACCCAGGTGGCAACCGGCGGATGGGCGAAGAAGTAATCGCGGTAGGGAACGATGCCTTGCAGCGTCAGTTGCGAAGCCTCGGCGTATACGCCCTCATCGTCGTAGGGGTACTCGATCAGCCCCTTCTCCTGCGGCACGAGCAGGTTCAGTCGGGTGTACGCGCCCGCCGCCAGGGTGGCGATGATCAACAGGGCGGGGATGAGGAGTTTTGAGTTTTGAGTTTTGAGTTTTGAGTTTTGAGTTGCGATTGGGATGGGTGATGCTACCGTAGGGGCGGGATAAATCCCGCCGTGGTGGGGGGCTATATCAGATGAGGTAGGGAGGGCATTGGGCGGGTGATTGACCACCCCCTTCAACCACTGGGGCGACGGGGCGATTAGCAGCAGGCCGATTAGCCAGGCTGCCCAGGCCAGCCAGGGGCGGGGGTCGAAATGCGATTCGAGCAGGCCCAGGCCAGCGATGGTAGGGTGAGGCGCGGTTGCGTTGCCGCCCAGCCAGAGGCTAACCGCCTGCGCTAGCAGCGGCAACAGCCGCAGCATCACCACGATGCCGACGCTGCCATACACCAGCAGCGTCAACCCGATCCACCTTTTTGTTCGTGCTGCCGTCAAAATGCCCCGCCCCTCCTTGCGCCTGTGTATTATATCACAAACAGCAGAAGAAGGGTTGGCGTGACACTCTCTTGTGCCCCTCGCAGAAAAGTTTATGGGTACTTCATGCGGCTGTGACGGGTATTGAACAGCCAGTCAACAAACTATAAACGATGAGCTAGCGAGGTCACAACACCCCGCTTGGTAGAATGAGGCTGCCACTCAGGAGGAAAGTCACCTGCTGGGCGGTTATCACCAGTGTAAGTAGCAACCGTCATACAAGGAGAAAGCAAATGCTCATCAGCCTCAATCGTACTAACCTAATCACTCGTGTATCCATGATCATTCTGATTATGGCTCAAATCCTTGGCACCATTGCCTGGTCTTCCGCCTCGCCAAATAAAGCTGCCAGCCCTCAGCCCGCAAAGCAGGTAGTGGCGGCTGCCGGAGACAGGCAGGGTCAGAGTGGCGCACCCAGCACAAGCGCCAGCGGCGGCGGTAGCAAGAATCCTGGCTCTGGCAAGGGAGTTAGCAATCAGCCAACTCCGGGCCGCGACCCCGGCGGTAAGGGGTCGAAAAACGGCAGCAGCCCAACCCCCCCTGGAATGGGTAGGATCAAAATCCCCTTGAATACGCCTACAGATACGCCTACAGATACGCCAGTGCCGAATGCGACCATCCAGTTGTCACGCAACCCTGCGCCGCCGAGTTGCAGTAATGCCGATGGTCTTCACAGCGAACAGTTTAGCTGGAACATC
>JBBRMT010000015.1:0-35791 GCA_038230695.1 Chloroflexia bacterium | reverse complement strand
TGGCCGCCTGCACCCTCCCTGGATGTACGTGAGGCTATTAGCCAACCAACCGAGCTTCTGCCGTTGCTCAACCGTCGCAACCGCCGCTGGCGCAAAGATTACACTCTGGATAGCGTCAGTGTCGCCAGCCCGGTGCCAAGCCCACCACCTAACAACCTCATCCACGCTCTGCACCTATATCGCACCGACCGCCCTACCGCGCCAACCATGATTTACGTACACGGCTGGGGGGTGCGGCGCTTGCAGATGCGCCTCAACCTGGGCTTGCGCTGGCTAGGTCCGCTGGGGATGAACCTGTTGCTGGTAGAGCAGCCTTACCATATGCAGCGCAGCCCGCAGCGGTCGCGCTACAGTGGCGAGTTCAGCATCGGCGCGAACCTGCCGCAGACAGTCAGCACGGTGCAGCAGTCGGTCTGGGATACGCAGGTAATGATTAGCTGGCTGCTGGCCCAGGGGGTGGAGAGTGTAGGGGTGGCGGGCGAGAGCCTGGGTGGGCTAATCACCGCGCTGGTCGCCCAGTTCGAGCCGCGCATCGCCTACGCCATCCCGATTATGCCCGCCGTGCGCCTCGACCGTGTGTTCTGGCGATCGCGCCTATCGCGGCAGGTACGGGTGGGGTTGCGCGAGCAGGGTCTGTCCCCACAGGCAACCGCCCTGGCGTTGAAGGCAATTTTCCCCGGCCGTTATCCACTGGTGATTGACCCGCAGCGGGTCATGCTGATGCAGGGCAGCGCGGATCGGGTGGCCTTCCCCGAATACACCGCCCGTCTGGCCCAACGCTGGGGCGCACGCCTGGTGTTGAGCGGCCACAGCCACACCACAGAGTTGTTCGGCATCAGCACGCGGCGGCGCATCCAGAAGTTCCTCACTGAGATTTAACTGAAACATCGCTTGGCGGCAGTTTGTCATAATGGGGTATAACAAAGTAGAGAGGAACGCCGCAGCATGGATGAGCAAGCGCTTAACCCGCAAGAAGATCAGGAGCAAAAGAAGCACGAACAAGAGGAGCAGGAGCAGCAGCAGCAGCGCCCCAACCTGCTGACTATGGTAACTAGCATCGGCAAGCAGCCGAAGCCGAAAGAGGACGAGGAGGAGAAGAAGCGCAAGGAGCGCAAGCCGCTTACCCGTGCGGCTCTATTCGGCACCTATCGGCGGCTGCTCGGCTACGTCGGCCCTTATCGCGGACGCTTCATCCTCGGCGGTATCTGCCTGATCATCGCTACCCTGCTCGGCCTGGTGCTGCCCTGGGTGGTGCAGCATCTGGTGGATAGTGTCTTCACCCAGCGCGACGGCAACCTGCTCAACCTGATTGCTCTCGGACTGCTTGGCACTTTCTTGCTGCAAAGCCTGTTCAACTACATCCAAACCTACAACCTTGCTTACATCGGCGAACGCATCGTCACCAACATCCGCATTGACATATACAAGCGGCTGCAATCACTCGACCTCAGTTTCTACAATCAGCATCGGGTCGGTGAACTAATGTCGCGCACCACTAACGATGTGGTCAAGGTTCAGGCAGCGGTCAGCGAGAACATTCTCACCCTGGTGCAGCAGGTCATCACCCTGGTGGGTGCAGTTACCATCCTGCTCTTTACCGACTGGCGGCTAACTCTGGTCATCCTGCTGGTCATCCCGCCGGTGGTGGGCATTGGCTTCTTCTTTGGCGGCCGGTTGCGGCGCATCTCCGAGCAGGTGCAGGCGGCGTTGGGCGTGGCTACCACTGTACTAGAGGAGACGCTAACCGGCATCCGCACAGTCAAGGCATTTACCAATGAGGATTACGAGGTAGGGCGGTTCAGCGAGGCGGTCAATGAATCGTTCATGCTGGCGCTCAAGCGCATCAATCTGCGCTCCGTGTTTGTGCCGCTGATTTCACTGGTCGCCTTTAGCGCAATCACCGGCGTGCTGTGGTTCGGCGGGCAGGAGGTGCTGAACGGACATATCTCCAGCGGCCAGCTCATCTCCTTCATCCTCTATATGTTCGCGGTAGTTGGCCCCATCGCCAGTCTAGCTGGGCTATACGGTCAGGTGCAGGAGGCGATAGGCGCGGCGGATCGGGTGTTCGAGTTGCTGGATGCCAAATCCGACATCATTGACCCGTCTAATGCCCCTGCACTGCCGCTAGTTCAGGGGGCGCTTGCCTTCGACCATGTGGACTTCAGCTATGCCGACAATGAGGAAGGCAAGCGCAACCCCACCGTGCTGCACGACCTTAGCTGGCAGGCCGCGCCGGGGCAGGTTATCGCCCTGGTAGGACCGAGCGGCGCGGGCAAGACCACTATTGCCAACCTCATACCCCGCTTCTACGATGTGAGCGGCGGGCGCATCACCGTGGATGGCTACGACATCCGCAGCGTGCAGGTCGCCAGCTTGCGGGCGCAGATTGCCATTGTACCGCAGGAGGCGGCCCTTTTCGGCGGCAGCATCCGTGATAACATTGCCTATGGCAAGCTGAACGCCAGCGATGCGGAGATTGCAGCGGCGGCGCAGGCGGCCAACGCCCACGAGTTTATCGCTGCCTTCCCCGACGGCTACGCCAGTGTGGTTGGCGAACGTGGGGTCAAACTGAGCGGAGGGCAACGCCAACGCATCGCCATCGCCCGCGCCATCTTGCGCGACCCCCGCCTGCTCATCCTCGACGAGGCCACCTCCAGCCTGGACAACGAGTCGGAGCATCTGGTGCAGGAGGCATTGGATCGGCTGATGCGCGGGCGCACCACGCTGGTAATTGCCCACCGCCTCACCACCATCCAGAACGCCGACCGCATCCTGGTGCTGGACAAGGGTCAGCTAGTCGAAGAAGGCAGCCACACCGAACTATTGCAGCAAGAAGGTCTCTACTTCCGCCTCTACACCCGCAACTTCACCGACGATGCGCCCACCGCTGCTGCCATTCTGCCCCCGCTATCCGAGGTGGCGCTTGCGCCGATTGGCGGAAGGTAGAAGGCGGAAGGTAGAAGGCGGAAGGCAGAAGGAATAGCAACAAACGGTGAAGCCGTTCCCAGTTTTTAGGAACGGCTTCACCATTTAATTTCGC
Organism: Chloroflexia bacterium; assembly: GCA_038230695.1. Taxonomy (GTDB): domain Bacteria; phylum Chloroflexota; class Chloroflexia; order QHBQ01; family QHBQ01; genus QHBQ01. Next base: position 32,751 of record JBBRMT010000015.1, on the reverse strand, counting down.
GCTCCATACCTCGTACACTGGCAGGCCGTCGTGGTGGTAGAAGGTGCGCTCCAGGTGTGGGATGAGACCAAGCTTTTTAGTCTCAGACATAAAGGCGGGGTAGCGGCCCGGATAGCCCGCCGCCGCTTCGGGGATGTGGAAGATGTACAGGTTGGCGGGGTTCTTCAGGGTGACATCGAGCGCGTTGTAGAAGGCGGCATTAGGAGCGGGGGTGTACTGGAAGATGGCAAGCGGGCTCAGCTTGCCGTCGCTCAACACCTGCAAATTGTACTGGAAGCCCCAATCCATCAGCACCGGCTGGGTGTCGCCGCGTTGCAGCAGATAATCGTTCAGCGTATAGATGGCATCCGAGAAGGTGATGTAACCCCCCTGTTTCGCCAGGTCGCGGTGGTAGGCGCTATCCACCAGGAAGTCGGAGAGCAGCAGCGCGAAAAGCAACGCCACAGCCACGCCAGCAGTGGTAATCGCGCTGGCCCGTGGCATGGTGCGCCGCGCCAGATAGCCGCGCAGCGCGTTGGCAAGAGCCACCAGCGCGGCGGCAATCGTCAGTTGCGGTGCGGGCAGCAATAGTAGCAGGTGGGTGGGCAATATCTCTGAGACCGTCACCGCGCTCATCGCCACAATCAATGCAGATATCAGGGTAAGGAAGACGATGGGGCGGTGATACCAGTTGCGGCTTGGCACGATCGCCAGGCGGCCCAGCAACAATCCAAAGCAGATGAAGAAGGCCAACTCGAAAATGATTGCCCCTTCCCCCACATACCACCAGGCCATGAAGAACCCCAGCGCACTTACCAATAGCGCGAGTTCGGCAACGAACCCCCTCCCCAGCCCTGCCCTATCGTTGGGGAGGGCATACTCTCCCCTGCCATCGGGAGGGGGTGGGGACACGGCGTTGCGCCCCGCAACAACGATACCACCCAGCAGCAGGGCGAGCGCGGCTATGTAGGCGAGGGGGTAGAATGGATTGTGGTAGGGCTGGCCGCCGTATGACTGAAACCAGAAGAAGCTGCCATCGAGAAGCACCTGGAAGTCGCCTACCACTTGATGCAGATTGTGCAGCAGGTCGGCATTGTTCACCCCTTTGCTGGTGTGCAGCAGGTTATCAATCAGCACATGGTAGGTGCCACGAGTGGTCAGATTGTACCAGACGATGGGGAACGCGCCGATTACGAATGCTACCAGGCTGATCAGCGTATTGCGGATGAAGCGGCGGGGCGGCCCGGCCTCACCCACGCCGCGTAGCCCCGCCGACCAACCCAGGGCGCGAATACGCGGGGCGCTGAATAGCCCGTAGCTGACCAGCAGGGCCATCGGCAACCAGAGGAACAGGAACTTGGTGCTGAAACCCATGCCCATAAGGAACGCGCCTGCCACCAGCCACCGATCACGGCCTCCCCGCCACCAGCGGAACAGACAATACATAGCGCCGATAGTGATTGGCACCACCTGGGCGACCACGTAGATACCGATGCGGCTCCAGAACACCCATGAGGGGCTGAACGCCAGCAGTAGCACGGCAATTGCCGCCACGTTTGCGCCCAGCAGGGTGCTGCCCCAGTAGTAGGCGAGAATCATGGCGATGATGCCAGTAACAATGGTGAACATCCGTATGCTGTAGACGTTGACCCCACCAACGGCAAGGAACGGCAGCGCCCCGTAGGTGCCGACCACGCCCTGATAATCGCTATTCATCACCGGCAGCTTCAGCCCGCCCAGCGGAAAGTACGCGCCGCGCACCGCTCCGAAGTCAATTGACTGCTGATTCAGCAACTGCATGGCAGGAACGACATCGAGGGCCTCATCGGCATACAGCCCTGGCAAGTTAAGCTGGTAAATGGTGAGGGTGGCAAAGATGGCACAGGCCACCACCAGCGCAAGGTCTTGAGTTTTGAGTTTTGAGTTTTGAGTTTTGAGTTGGCGAGCGGCGGATGGCTGCATCATCGTTCCTTTACGACTGCGGCTTAAACTGGTGAGGCCATTATAGCAGATCGGCTTATTGGTAGAACGAAGCGGCGGGTGGGTTGGTTGCGCTGCTTGACGCTTGCCTGTGCCTGTGGTAAGATCAGCGCAATTACGGTAGGAGGTCTCAGTTATGCCGATTGTGCCATCCATTCAGGAGCTAAATCGCCGTATTCTCGCCCATATGGACGACCACGGCCTGCGTACAATTGTCATCTATCTGAGTGATCTACGCAACGATCCAGCCTTGCGCTATGACAACCTGGGCGATACCTTTGGCGATCGGGCCATAAATCTGATCCAATACTGCCGCGATCACCGCTGCATGAGCCAGTTGATTGACCTGCTTAAGACCGACAATCCGCTGATCCTCAGTGTGCAGCAGCCACCACCCGACCCCGCCTGGGATGAGTGGGCCAGGCAGCGCGATACCGCCTTCTCTGCGGTTGACACTGACCCACCGCCTCTACCGCTGCCCGATACTCCTGCCGTGCCAATGCCCTCTGTGGCGGCAGCACGCCCCCTGCCACCCGCCATCAGCCAACTTGAGCTTCAGCAAGCCATCATGGTAGCAAATGGGCTTGGCGTTTACGGCGCGATTGCTGATTTGTATTCGCGGGGCGGGGTGCTGGCAAACCGTGGCCGCTTTAGCGAGGCGATTGAATACTACCAGCAGGCTCTCAGCGCCAGCAAGGATGCAGGCGACCTAAACGCCCAGCTAAATATCCTCGGCGACCTTGCCACCGCGTACCTCAACCTTATTCGCCCTGGCGATGCCCGCACCGTGGCTTTCGCCATGGTCGAGGTGGGCAACACCTATACCGCCCAGGGCCAGTATCCACCCGCTTTGATCAGCCTTCAGCACGCCTATAATGTATTTGTGGCATTGGCGATGCGGTGGGGGCAAGCTCCTGCTATATGCAGGTAATGACGCTGCGCCAAACGCACGGCCTCTGGTAGAACGCGGGTATGATACAAGTTATGTGATAAACGTAGGGGCGGACCACCGCCCGCGCTGGTGAGGCAGCTAGTTACCTATCCTACACCTAGTAGCACACCCGTAGAACGCTCAGTTCTTGTCAATCCCACGCCCAGCGGTTATACTGAGGTATCAAACCGAACAGTTATACCAGTTCGCGATGGCGCTGGCATAAAACGTAAGGGCGCAGCCTTATCGTTCCCATACCAATAATATCAGATACGTTTGGTCGCAACGTGTATTTGGCCGCGGGCGAACAACGGTTCGACCCTACAGATATTCGGCGTAGCCCAACTAACTTGGTAAAATGCTCTGTTAGCGCATCGAACTGGTATTATAATACTAGACAGGAGCAAACCTTTGCGTAAGAAACTTACCTTTCTAAATCTGTTGCTGGTAGCGGTGATAGCCCTCGGCTTCAGCGGCGTAAGCAGTCGCGCCCAGTCCAGCGGCGGCAGTTTTGCCGACCCCGCCTTCGCCACCCTGTGGGGACGAACCGATAGCCTGGTTGCCAATGGCACGGTGCAGCGTAGCTTCTACTGGGGGCCAATCCCAGGAGTAATCAAGCAGGAGACATATACCGACTCACCGACTGGCACCCGCCTGGTGCAATACTTCGACAAGAGCCGCATGGAGATTAACAATCCTAATGGCGACCGTACCAGCCCCTTCTTTGTCACCAACGGCCTGCTCACCGTCGAGCTAATCACCGGCAGGCTGCAAACCGGCAGCGCCACCTTCGAGCAACGCGCCCCCGCTCAAATTGATCTGGCCTCCGACGTGGATGACCCTAATGCGCCTACCTACGCTAGCTACCAGAAGCTGATGGGCAAGACCGATAGCGCGATTAGCAGCACCGTATCGCTGTTCATCAGTCGCACTGGCACTGTCGCTCCCTCGCCCACGGCCCGCGCCTTGCCCGATGTCACCATCGCCTACTATGAGCCAACCACCGGCCACAACGTTGCCAAGCCGATCTGGGACTTCCTCAACGCCAGCGGGCCAGTCAGCGTTACCACCGCCACTGGAGTTAGCGTGGTGACACAGACGCTGAACAACCCCTGGTTCTATGCTACTGGCTACCCGATTGCCGAGCCGTACTGGGCCGATGTCAAGATTGCCGGTAATCTCACCCTTGTGCTTATCCAGCCATTCGAGCGGCGGGTGGTCACCTACGTGCCGAGCATGGCTCCGGCTTATCAGGTGCAGATGGGCAACATCGGGCAGCACTACTACGACTGGCGCTACAACAACCTCGGTGCGCCGACCGCCAGCCCTACCCCCAGCGGCGCTGCGCCGACCGCTACACCCGGCTCTGGCAACGGCCTACCGCCTGTTGGTGGCAACACCCTGCCCCTGACCCTGATTATCGGCAAGCCGGTAATTAGTCATGGTGATACCCAGACCCTGACAGTGCAAACCACCGCAACCGCTCACGTACAACTCATCTGCACCGACCAGAACGGCGGACGCTTCAACAACCCCTGCTACCGCGACGCGCATGGCACCGCCGATGTCAACGGCAGCTACATCTTTAGCTGGACGATTGATGCCAGCACCCCTACTGGCGTAGTGACGGTGACCGCGATCGCCAACTTGAGCAATACCGCGCACGGCGCGACCAGCGGCACATTCATCATCCACTAGACAACCAGCGGGCCTCCTCATTACGAGGAGGCCCGTTTCTTACACCTAATCTCTTTTGGCTGTTAAGGCCACCAGGTCGGGTTTGGGAACCAGCGCTCTATTAGGGTATTTCCTACTCCAATACCCGGACTGGTGTAGCCTACAGACCATCCATCGCTATGCGAGGTCATAGCTATGCCATAAAAAATGTTTCCGTTTGAGTTGATGTCCTGGCTGTTAAATATCTTCCAGCTTGTGCCATCCCACTGCATCGTCAGGGTTCCGCCGCAGGAATTGGTGTAAATGTAGCACCCCGTGGCCCAAACATCGCTTGATGAAAGTGCGCTCACTCCGTTAAGCTGAGTGCGGACAAAGGGAATTATTGGCGTTGATACCACGCTCCAGCTTGTGCCATTCCAGTGGAGGGCAAGGCTTTGGCTTGCGCCAGCACTGTCGTTGAGATAATAGCCAACCGCCCAGGCATGGCTGGCGCTATTGGCATCAACTCCGTTGAACATACCAGAGGTGAGAGTGATGATATTGCTGGTGGTAATCACTGCTTCCCAGCCAGGGCCACCACTCCAGCGTTCAATGAGAGGCACTGCAATTTGACTATGTACATTTTCGGTATAACCCGCTGACCAGGCGAGGGTTGGTGAAATCGCCTTTACTGCGTTAAGCTGGGTGATATCGGAGTAGCTTGGTCCGTATACAGAGGTCCATACGCCACCTGCGGAATGTAGGAACATACTTTGATTACAAAACGCACCTACTGCCCAGATGTCGTTGACCGAGGAGGCGTTAACTCCGAAAAGGTAGTTGAAGCAACCGGACAGCGGGTTGGTGGCAGTAATCCAGCTGTTGCCGTTCCATTATTCAATTAGTCCCTGGTCAGCGTTGGCAGTCTTGCCTACCGCCCATGCATGATTAGAGTCAACAGCAGTGACGGCCAAAAGTACACTATTGTTGCTAGGGTTGGGGCTAGTTACCGCACGCCAGGATGGCAAATACACGGCATATAGGCCACGCCCGTTGGTCCACGCCGCCAGCGTCGTGTTGCCATTGTCTATGGTGAGGTGGTTGATGGCGGCGACAGGCAAGCCAGTTTGGAACCGATTCCACTGGGGCGGCCCGTTGCTATTAATGTTGTTAGTGAAGTAGAAACCTATCTCGGTGCCGATGAAAACCTGCTGTGGGTTCATCGGGTTGATCACCACAGCGTAGATAGGAATATCGGGCAGATTGCTGCTCAGATCAGTCCAGGTGGCAGTGTTGCTGCCACAGTTTATCTTGCATAGCCTTACCTGGTAGAGATGGCCGCGGGTGCTGGGCGTGTTGGCGTTGAAGCCATCGAAGGCAACATAGGCAGTAGCGGTGTCCACCGGGCTGACCGCAATGCCGCTGACCGAGCGGTTGGGCATCTGTGTGTTGGCAACGGTGATGTCGGTCCAGCTAGCGGGACTGCCAGTGTTGGCGTTGTTAGTGTAGAGCATATTGCCGTCGCTGGTGCCAGCGTAGACGGTAGCAGTGTCTTGTGGCGCAAAGGCCAGGGCGCGGATGAAGTGTCCATCCGTATAGACTTTGGTCAGGGTGGGGCTGGTGGCGTACCAGTCGCTGGAGTTGAGGCCACCGTTGATGCTCTCCCACACCCGGCTGGTGCCGAGGACAAGGTGCTGGCAGGTTATCGTGCAGTTCAGGTGGTCGAGGATGAAAGGTGTGCTGAAACCTGTGTGTTCGTTTTGTGATGGACCATTTACCCATCCCCCTCTACAGGAAGGATCGTAAAATCCATTTGGCCCTCCAGTTGAACACTCAAGAGATCCCCGAAAATGCTCCTCATAGGCATTGTGTTTTCCTCTTGGTTCAATAGCAGTATAGAAACCATCACCGCCCGGTCCATTCTCGCTGATCTGCGCCCATTGGTATGGGTTGGGAATGGTACTGTCCCGTGTAAACGGCAGTGCCATTGTCCTGCATTCCACCCAGCGCTTGGGCATTAGGGTCGGCGGCGAAGTTGGGAGTCAGATCCCCAGCATACATCTGGAGGGTGCTAAAGGTATCGTTTAGGTTGGTCAGGGTAGCAGGTGATGTCCAATCCAGGCTCCACAATCCGCCATCATTGCCAAAGATGATATTGCTGACAAAGAGACCCGTCCTGAAAGCGAGGGCGTGTTGATCCTGATGGATGGCGTTCTGCCCACTATAGAGGCAGTTCTGATCGGCAAAGTTTGCGCCACCATCGGTAGAGCGGTATAGGTCGCCAATACCGGCATAGACTATGTTGGAGAAGAATGGGTCAACCTTGACATAGAGGTTGAGCCGTGGTTGGGAGAATGGTGGGTTCAACGGAGAGTCGTGGCTACAGCCACGGAAATGACTCGGGTCGTACTGATTCGACCAGCTATGTCCACCATCGGTAGTTTGAGCCACGCCCAAGATACTGGCTCCCCCACCATCTACTGAGCCAATGATGGTGTAAAGGATGCCGTGGTTATATCTAGCCAACTTAATTCGGCCAAAATCAGGGTGGGTCTGGCCGCCGAATACATCGCCAGTCTTGAGAATGCGCCGCCAATTAGTGGGCGCGGGACATGGGCTGGTAGGAGGCGATGCCGACATGGTAGACGTATAGATGCCGTTGGCGGGATTGGGATTGTCGTAGCCGGATAGATTGGATTGGCCGATTGCGGCATAGATGGTGGTTGGGTTGGTGCTGTTGTCGAGCACCAGGTCGGAGATCCACTGCGTGGAAGTGGTAGGCATACCTGGCGCAGTGATGAGGCAATGCGTCCAGGTCATACCCTGGTTGGCGCTGAGGTAGATACCTGAAGTGGTGATCGGGGCGGCCGCGCCACCGATGCCATAGGCGTAGGTGCCAGCCACCACCGTATTGGAGTTGTTGGAGTCTACCGCCAACGCACTGATACGTAGGGGATAACCCAGGCTGTTGGTGATGAACTCCTGCATCCCCAGTTGATTCCAGCTAGCCCCGGCATCGGTACTCTTAAGCACACCTCGGCTGCCCAGGCAGCCAGCGCTGCAGAACGAGTCCCCCCCCAGTGCCTGCATAGATGGTGTTGTGGTTGTTGGGGTCAATCACCAAGGCACCAATCTCGGCGGTGGCGCTGAGGGGGTAGGTGCTGTCGTTGGGCGGTGTCCATACCGTGCTGGTATAGCAGCAATTGGTGGTCTTCCACACGCCACCGCCAGCGGTGCCAGCATAGACAATTGCGCTGTTGGTTGGGTCCACCGCGAGGGTATCCACCCGCCCGCTGACGTGAGCGCCGATCCATTCCAACACCGGCTGCGGTCCCAGGTTGGTCATTCTAGTCGAGGACAAAGTAATGCTGCCGCTGAGGCGGGTTTGGCCCGCATTGACATCCATGCCGTCAGGTATCGCGTCGGTGACGTGTTGCCTGCTCCAGTCCAATGCCTGGGGGTCGGCGTTGACGGGGATGGTATCGAGCGGATAGCTGTGATTTTGATATGTCTGCTTGGCCGCTTCAATGGGATCTTCCGTATTTTGTGGCTGAGGTGAGGGGGTTACTGAGGGGGTGCTTTGCGGGCTGGGACTGGCGGCCGGGGTACCCACTGGCTGGGTAGCGACCCCTGATTTGGCGGTGGGTTGCTGCTGACTGGCGAAGGCAGCGGGAACAAAATCGGTAGCCAGCGCGTTATTGTTATATGCTCCATCGCTGGCATTGGTCATCACCAGCGACAGGGACGCAACCATCAGCAGGAGGGCAAGGTTCGTTCTAATCTTCTTCATTTATAGTATGTTCTCCTTGCAATCTCATGCACTAAACACAGCCGTTTACTTGATCAACGCTACTATAGCACAGCAGTAGGTAAAATGCAAATGTGATATAATGGCTGTACCGAGCCGTAGGTTAAGAAGACAAGGAGCAACTCAAGAATGAAAACTGCCATAGCAGTGCTAACTATAGTTATCCTCACCAGTATGCTGGTGAGCTGCGATACGCAGCCGTCAATCACGGCGGCTGAGGCAATCAAACTAGCAAAAGAGGCTACCAAAACTATTGCATCGCCACCCACCATTTATGCGATCAATGAACCAAAGGTTGGATCCGGCTCTGCCATTAAATCCTGGCCCGATGAGCCTATCTCTGCGACAGGGAAGATCGACCTCTGTGGCGATGGGTGCTATTTTCCTATAACCTTCACAACTATAATTACACCTGCTGGCGGCGGATCGGAGGTAGATGTTACGTTTATGTCTACTTGGCTAGGGATGAGAATCGATAAGCGGGCAGAAAGTCACGAATGGCTGTTCCATGTTTATAATGATCGCCATGTGGATTTCATTCGTGAGGAAGGCGATAAGCTGCCACAGACACCTGGCTGAGGTATAGAATGAAAGCCTGTACGCTGAGGATAATCATCATGGTCGGTAGAACTGGCCTATTGCTGGGCTGTGATAGTCAATCTCCAATTAGCTCCATTGATGCAGTTGAGTTGGCAAAGGAAGCAGCAGTGAAACTCCCATCCCCCCCTCGTGAGCATAGCAATGTTGGTGCGGATATCAAAATGTGGCCTGATGAACCGGGTCTACTGGTGAGTCAGCGTAGGGAATACCCTAGCATAGGTGAAATGTTTCCGATGACCTTTACCACTGTGGTTACGCTCAATCAAGCTGATCTAAGCCAGGATGTTGGCTTTCTCGTTGGCTGGCAAGTGCAAGATGATGATGAGGCAACACACAGTTGGCTGCTCTCCGTTACTGCAGATCGTCAAGTTACTTTCATTGGTGAGAGAGGAATACCTCTAACTGCTCACCTTGAGGAAAGCGCACCCTAGCCGACTTCATCCGCGAAGAAGGCAATAAGCTGCCGGATTTGCCTAACTGAGAGGGGCTGAAGTGAAAACTACTACCTTGTTGCTCTTCATTTCAGCGTGACCCTTATGCTGGTGAGTTGTGATACTCAGCCGCCTATCAATTCAGATGATGCCATCAAGCTGGCTAAAGCAGCTGCAGCAGAGCTTCATTCACCACCACGCACATACTATCTGTACCTATATGTTGAGGGACACAATGCTAGTAGCTTTCTAAAGTCCTGGCCGGACGAACCAAGTTCAAGGGCAGATGCATACAATGTTTGTGGTGCAGCCACAGGATCATACTCACTAGCTTCCACCAGCGTACTGGGAGAAGCCAACTCTAGCTTTCGGCTAATAGGGAACTCTTGCTCTGCGCCGATAACTTTCACCACAGTGGTTACACCTGCTGGCGGAGGGTCAGAGGTGGATGTTGCATTTGTGTCCAGTTGGCTGGAGAGAGAAACTTTTGGGCAAACCGAAGTTCATCGCTGGCTGTTCCACATCAGCAGCGACCGTAAGGTAGCCTTTATCCGCGAGGAGGGCGACAAACTGCCGGATGTGCCACAGTAACGCTAGCCGATACCAATGAGGAAGTATGGAATGAAGGCTGGCCTCCTAACCCAATCTCCACAATCTACAAGTCTCGCAAAACCTCGTCGCTGGGTCCTTCCCAGCGGAAGCGGCTCATGTCAATATACTCATCCGCATCAAAGACAACGCCTTCCTCCTCTAGGAGAAGGCGTTGCAGATTAGCGGGGTGGGTGAGGCAACTGGTGGTGATGCGGCCATGAATGTTGACCACACGGTGCCAGGGTACAAGCGTGTTGCCCGGCAAGTCGTGCAGCGCCCAGCCGACGATGCGGGCGTGGCGGGGATGGCCGAGGTAGGCGGCAACCTGGCCGTAGCTGGCAACCTGGCCGGGCGGGATCATGCTTACCAGGCGACGAATAGCCTCATAAAAACTGGCCGCGCTCACCGACCCAGTTCCTCGTCGCGGGTGCGTACCTCGCGCATCACCGGGCGGTTGCGGGCCGCCGGGCTGGACATATCGGTAGGCAGCGGCGGTTGTTGCGGCAGCATCTGGGTCTCGGCGGCTTGCTGCGCCGATGTAACCGTATCACCCTGGGGCTGGGGCAGGCGAGCCTGGTCGGGGATTGGCGCATCGTTGCCGCCATTGCCAGTGGAGATAAGACGGGCGTGCTGCAACTGCGACATTGCCGCCGGGCTAATTCCACCCGACGATTCGGGGGCGATCATGATGCGGGCGTCTGGCTTGCTCATCGCCTCGCGCAACGTCTCGATATAGCGCCAGCGCAGCATCTCATCGTTGCTCAGGCTGAGGGTCTGGGCGATCTCGCGCTGGCCCTCGGCCTCAATCACCTTCTTGCGAGCCTCGCGCTTGGCCTTGCCCTCGTAACTGGCGATCTCACGCGATGCGTCCGAATACACAATGTTAGTGATATTGATGTCGGCGATGTACACTCCCCAGCGGTTGGCCCGCTTGTTCAACTCGTCGCGTACCTTGCCTGCCACCGCGTGCGCCCAGTTGCGCGTGTCCACGATGTCGGCCTTGAAATCGAGGCCGCCGACCACCTGTGTCACCACCGCCAACGCTTCCTCGCGGGTGATCTCCTGCCAGTCGTGTACGGTGTAAACCGCACGGTAGACCGACTCGGCGACCGGAGTGAGGAAGGGGCTGGTGGGATCGCGCATAATCTCATAGTGGACACTCATGTTGAAGGTGATCGGCGCAAGGTTGGCGGTGCTGAGGCTGAGTTGGCCGGTGTCGAAGTGTTGCTCACTGAGCGTCACCTCGGCCCGCCGCTCATCCATGAAGGGCATAATCACCTTGTAACCCGGCCCTAGCACCTTCCTGAACTTGCCCTGGCGCTCGATGACCACGGCGGTGCCTTCCTTGACGATGACCGCGCCCCTGGCAATCGAGAGCATGACGACCACGATCACAGAGACCAGCACGGTGATGATGAAGCAACTAAACCGATCCATAAGCCAACCACCTCCACTACGGATTGCAGATTGTAGATTTTTGATTGCAGATTAGGTAACTCCCCTCCTGCCGAGGGGGGCTGGGGGTGGGTCGTTACTGCGCGACTCGCACCCCCTCCCTACCTCCCCCTTTAGGGGAGGGGTTTTGCTTACTCGCCCGCAAGCGCGACTGCCAGCTTGAACGGATCGCTGGACACCACGCTCTGGGCGTACAACTCCATTGCCCCCACATCGGCGGTGCGATTGAACGGGTCGCCGCGATCCACCACCCGCACCAGCACCGGGAAGTCGCTCCAACTCTCGTTTTCCACCGCTGCCAGCGGTGGCATATAGACGGCTACATTGAAGCTGGATACTCCGAGACTGAGATAGAGGCTGAGGACGCGATAAAGCGCGGCGGCCATGTGTTCATCCAGGTTTGCGCCGCGCAGCAGCACCTCTTTCTCTTTCACCGGCGTGAGGTTGGCAATCGCGCTGATGCCGTTGCCCATCTCCACCTGCAAGCCGAGTGCGGCATGGGCGGCAAACAGGTCGTCGAAGTAGCTCTCCGCCTTGTTCTGGCGATATTGTATCGCGGCGCGGCGCATCTGCTCCACTTTGGCATAGTGCATATCGCTGGTGACGGTCATTTGCATATGGCCGTGCAGTATGCTGGCCCCGCTCTTCCACAGGCAGTTCCACATCAGAAAGAAGTAGCGGGCGCGAGGGTAGGCGGCGTGGGCGGCTGCCCCCCAGCGTTTGGCGGTGTTGATGTAATCAGCCAGTCGCTCGGCGTTGAACACCAGCGGGTTGTACTCGTCGAAGATGGTCACGCCATGAAAGCCATCGTACTTGGCGATATTGCTGGCGGTGATGCTGTGTTCACCCTGGATGCGGCCAAAAACATCGGCGGGCGTGCCAGTCAGCGGGTTGGCAAAGGTATCCCGCGCCCGCCCTTCCTCCAGCGTGGTGGGCAGGTCCGCACTCTGCTTGATCTCCATAGGCCGCGATGCCCGCAGCACATTGAACAACGCGCCCTCAAATGTCACCAGGTTCGTCACCTTGACGATATGCTGTTCTTCGGTAGCCTCCACGCTGCCAAACTGCTTCTTAATCCAGTCGTACATCTCCGGTGGCGGCACCAGCCGTCCCGTCGTGCTGCTGACCGCAAACAGCCGCTTGAACCGCGCCTGCTCCGCAGCCGTAAGCGCGGCCACCTGTTCCTCCAGGTTGGCAATCGTCCTATCCACAAATCCCCCTTCGGATGTAATGGTAAATGGTGAATGGTGAATGGTAAATGTTGGCATAAACAATGAAGCGGCAGGCTGATCGGGAACTTATTCGTCTCTCAATTACCCTCATCATTTACCATTTACCATTTACCATTCATCATTGCGCTTGCGCCTGGAACGCCATCGCCTTGCGATAAATGTCAACGTACTTGCGGGCGGAGTTGTCCCAGGAATAGTCGGCGCTCATGTCGCGGGTTTGCAGCTTGCGCCAGGTATCCTTGTAGCGGTAGTTCTCCAATGCACGCACTACAGTGGCGTAGAGGGCCATCGGCTCGTAGGGGGTGAAGGCGAAGCCGTTGCCCTCGCCGGTGGCGGGGTCGAAGTCGTGAACGGTGTCGGCCAGGCCGCCAGTGCTGCGTACCACCGGGATGCTGCCGTAGCGCATCGCAATCATCTGGCCGAGGCCACAAGGCTCGAAGCGGCTGGGCATCAGGAAGATGTCGCTGCCCGCGTATATCTTCTGGGCCAGGCTGGCGTTGAAGGTGAGGAATACCGCCGCCTTGCCGGGGTAGTGCGCCGCTAGCTTGCCAAACATCTCGTGATAATACTGGTCGCCAGTGCCGAGCAGCACGAATTGCACATCGAGCAGGTTGAGCAGCGAGTCCATCACCGGAGCCATGATGTCGAAGCCCTTCTGGTTCGCCAATCGGGAGATCAGGCCGATGACCGGCACATCGGGGCGGGGGTCGAGGTTGCCTTCCTTCTGCAGATCGGCCTTGTTGGCAGCGCGGGCCTCCAGGTTCATCGCGTCGAAGTTGGCGGCGATGTAGGAGTCGGTCTTGGGATTCATCAGTTCGGTGTCAATGCCGTTGAGGATACCGAACAAGCGATCCTGGCGTTCGCGTAGCAGCGGGTCGAGCTTCTCGCCATACTCCGGAGTGAGGATCTCCTGGGCATAAGTCTCGCTGACCGTGTTAATCGCATCAGCGTAGAGGATGCCACGCCCCATCAGGTCCACCACACCCGCGAGATCCTGGATCTGGGGATAGACGAAGCCATGTTCCGCAATGCCAGCGATCTCCAGCACCCGCTGGCCGAATACACCCTGGTAGGCCAGATTGTGAATGGTATAGAGGCTGGCGGTGTGGGCGAAGAAAGGGTCGTCCTTGTAGATAGTCTTCAGCCAGTTGGGGATAATCGCAGTCTGCCAGTCGTTGCAGTGGATGATGTCGGGCTGCCAGTTGAGCTTCTTCAGCATCTCGATGGCAGCGCGGCAGAACAGGATGAAACGCTCATCATCGTCGGGGTAGCTATAAATGCCCTCGCGGTCGAAATAGTGTTCGTTGTGGATAAAGTAGACGGGAACGTGTTCGGCAATGCTGCCTTCGAGGATGTCCACATCCACGCTATGGCCGTCCATTGGCACAGCGAACGGCTCTATAATCGGCTTGAGGTTGAACTTGGCGTTGTCAATTCGGCCATATTTGGGCATCGCCACCCGCACATCGTGCCCCATATCGCGTAGGGCAATGGGGAGTGCGCCCGCCACATCGGCCAGGCCACCCACTTTGGCGAACGGCACTACTTCGGCAGCGACGATCAGGATCTTTAGTGGCTTGTTACTGCTTTGGTTATCCACAGGTTTGATTCGGCTCCTTCTGGTGAACGTGGGGTGGGAAGCGCCGTTGCCTCGGCCCGTATTGGGTAGACATAAACTGCTGGGCAAATCATAGCACAAGGGGCGGGATTTGGCAAGCGGTTTTTTCGTAACGTTATCTTCAGCAATTTGCACCAAAGGTATTGACAATGTAAAAATGCTCTTGTATAATAAAAGCAGATTTTACAATCGCGGAGGTGTTAAGGATGCAGGACGTGCTTTACATCGAGGATGCGGCGCAGGCGGCCACGTTGCTACAACCGCTGCGGCTCGATTTGCTCAAGCGCATGGCGGAAGCACGCTCGTGCGTGGAATTGGCCCAACAGGTGGGGCAAACACCGCAGAAGGTCTACTACCACGTCAAGATGTTGGAGCAGGCCGGTTTGGTGGAGCGCACCGGGGAGCGCAAGGTACGCGGCATCGTCGAGGGTTTCTATCGCGCCAGGGCGCGTTCCTACTGGCTTTCGCCTCAGTTGGTGGGGCAGGTTGGCGGCAAGCGCAAGGCGCAGGAGCAACTCAGCCTCGGCTTTTTGCTAAATCTGGCGGAGGAACTCCAGTCCGACATCGGCCATCTGGCTGACCGTGCGGACAAGGACATCCCTTCGCTGGGTTTGTCCATGCAAATAGCTTTGCGTGACGGTAAGCAGAGGGCCGCTTTCATGGCTGATCTGCAGCAAACCTTGCAAACGCTGGCCGCCAAATACAGCATTGGCGAAGCAAACCCTCCACCTGGCGATGGGCAAACCTTCCGCCTGGTTATTGCCTGCTACCCGACGGAAGATACAGTTAGTTTACAACCGATATCTGGCCTCAAGAAAAGGAGTAATTTTATGACTGGCAACCTATATCCTGACCTTCAGGAAAAGAGCAAGCTGATGGGCATCACAATCCAGGCGCAGACACTGATTGCCGCGTCGCCAGCGCAGGTTTTCACCGCCCTTACCAAGGCTGGGGAGTTGACCCACTGGTTTGCCCAACACGCCAGCGTCGCGCCGGCCGAGCATCGCTACGCCTTCTGGGGTCACTATACGCCTGAAACGCCGGATGAGCAGCAGGGACAGCGCAAGTTGCTGGTCTGGGAAGAAGGCCACAAGCTGGCCTATGGCTGGACAGTGTATGGTGGTGAAACGCAAGTGACGATTAGCCTGAGTGAGCATGGGCAAGGTACACAGATAATAGTGGAACACACTGACCTACCAAAGCGAGAGCAAGGGCAGGCCAGTTTCTACGATTTCTGGCAACTAGCCCTGGAGAACCTGCGCCGCTGGGTGGAGTGCAAGCAAGCGCCAGTGTGGTGCGACTACGCCATACATACCTATGGTGATGTAAATCTTAGCGTGGAGATAGATGGCCCCCGCGAAGCGGTGTTCGCCTCGCTAATTGACCCAGCGCAACTTAATCGCCACTTTGCCGATGCTGCGGTGATTGAGCTATATGTTGGTGGGCGCTACGATTTCGGTTGGGGTGAAGGCGGGCCGATTAAGATAGTGGAACTAACGCCAAACAAGAAACTGGCTTACTCCTGGCACTACGAGGGGGAGCAGGAAACGGTCGTAACCTGGACGCTAGATGGCTCTGGCGGCCACACCCGCCTGACTATGGTACACAGCGGCTTCGGCGCTGAATATCTTACCGATGACTACAGCGCGGGCTGGCTGAACGACCTGAGCCTGATCAAGAGCCTGGTGGAGTTTGGCGCGGGATGGGTCAAGCCGGAGGTTAAGGTTTTGGATGTGGCAAGGGTTTAACTCTCGCTTTAGTGCGGGTTGTTCTGAGACAGCCATACCATAATCTTCTTAGCGGCGGGGAGGGCAACGCGGGTGCCTTCGCCGCCGTTCTCGAACATCACCGCGAGGGCGTAATCAGGGTTGTTGGGGTCGCGGCCACATATGGCGATGAACCAGCTATGCGAGTTGCCGTTGACCCCGGTTTCCGCCGTGCCGGTCTTGCCGCCAACTGCGTATCCTGGTATGGCCGCGCCGTTCGCCCAGCCCTTCTGCACCGAGGTATACATCGCCTGTCGCACCGTCGCGCCGCTCTGCGGGGTCATAATGCGGCCCAGCGACTTTGGTTGGGCGACGAACAACACCTTGTCACCGCCCGCTGCGGGCTGGGTGATACCGTTGACCACATAGGGCTGTGGCACATCGCCACCCCGCGCCACCGTCGCGGCGACTACTGCCATCTGCATCGGCGTAACCTGCAACTGGCCTTGACCGAAGGCGGTTTCCGCCGTCAGGTTGAGGCCATTGTCGGATGAGAACAGACACTGCATATCGGCAGGGTCTTTAGCGCCAGCGCACACTCGACTGGTCGAGAGTGGATAGTCGGTCATCAGGTTGCCGTTGCCCACACCGAAGCGACGCATATATTCGGCCATCGCGCCTGCGCCAATTGCGTTGGGCGGCAGGGCGGCGGTGGATGCGAATACTACGTTGAGCGACCACTGGTAGCCTTCCATCAGGGTGAAGATATTGCTGGGGTGAACCGAAACTGGCGGACGGCAGGTGGAGCAGTCCACCTCGCGGTGGTTGTTGATGTCCACATAGCCGGGATCCTGGAAGGGCGTTTGCAGGGTGTACTTG
This sequence comes from Chloroflexia bacterium, assembly GCA_038230695.1. Taxonomy (GTDB): domain Bacteria; phylum Chloroflexota; class Chloroflexia; order QHBQ01; family QHBQ01; genus QHBQ01. The sequence continues at coordinate 15,885 of JBBRMT010000015.1, read as the reverse complement.
CCGGTGTCAATCCCTGCCGCTAGCGTGACAGTCTTGAATGTGCTGCCCGGCGGATATAGCCCAGCAGTAGCTCGTAGCACCAGTGGATGGGCCGCATCACCTTGCAGGCTGTTCCAGTAGTCGCTGATACGGGTGCGTTCGGCGGTGGGGACGGCAGAAGGATCGGCGGCAATCTGGCTGGGATCGAAATGGGGGTTGCTTGCCATCGCCAACACCGCGCCGCTGTGAGCATCGAGGACCACTGCCGCGCCAATACAGTTGGTTCCCTGGCTATTACAGGTGAGCAGCGCGTTGGTTGCCACCTGCTGCAAGTCGGGGTTGATGGTGAGGTGCAGGTCGTTGCCGATGGTGGGGCGGTGCAGTAGCGCGTTAATCTGATCCTCGAAGGGATTGTTGCCCTGTTGCCCAATCATCCAGTTGTTATACATATCTTCCAGCCCGAAGTTGCCAAAGCGCAGCGGACTGTAGTAACCGGCGAGGTAGGCGGTGTAGGGGTTGGGGTAGGTGCGTTTGACGTAGCCACTAGGTAGGATTACCCGATCGGCAACCGGCTTACCTGCGGCATCGTAGATGCGTCCGCGCTGGGTGCGTAGCTCGGCATCGGCGCGGCGCGGGTCGCTGGTGCGGTTCTTGGTTGCGTCCGCAGTCAGCACCTGTTCGCGCAGCAGTTGCAGGCTGATCAGCACGAAGAAGGTAAGCAGCACGCCACCAAGTCGCTGCATGGCGCGGTTCTCTTGCCCCGCCGGGGTTGGCACCAACGCCCAGGTTAGATAGAGGATGAACGGCGCTGCGCCGAACAGGCACTCCAGCCAGCGTTGGTCGTCGCCAGTGCTGCCGAGGAAGAGCAATGCGGCGATAGCAATCACGGCAAGAGATTTGCTGATTGAACTGAGCATCGGCGGCTACTTTCCGGTGCGCTTGGCCTCATCGCTGCGCGGCGTTGCGCCGTTGCGACTGGGGCGGGCGGGCGGCGGGGCTGGCTGGTTGCGGTTGCCCTTTGGCTGGGGTGCGGATGGCGATGGCGGTGGGGGTGTGGGGCGGTTGCCTCGTGTCTGGGGCGCATCGCTGGGGCGCACGCCACCTCGTGCCGCTGACTTGGCCTGCTCCTTGGGCGGCTCCTTCTCTTGCACCGCTGGGATCAGGTCGAGCAAGGCGCTGTTGATCTTGTTGCGTACATCACCCGCAATTCTGATGGTTGGTTCGTTCTCGCCTGCGCTTGCATCAACCTCCGCCGTCATTTCGCGTAGATATTCTACCACCTGCAGGTGGTTGATCACCGGGTAGGGTGGCTCACTCTTGATTTCCACTTTAGCGCGGGCATTGTTGAAGGCGATTACCCCATCAACCAGCACGTTTTCGATGCCCAGACCTGCCAGCCAACGCTTGAATGCCAGGATCCTGACCTCCAACGCCCGCCCTGGATCGCCCAGCGGCGGTGAACCAATTAGTCCGATGCGCTCGACGATGCCTACCTTGCGATTCCATCGGTTGCGGTTGTAGGTAATTTGCCCGAACTCTGGCTGCATCTGCACGATGAGGAAGCCCTCTGGCGCTTGGATTAGATGATCGATCATCGGCACCTTCGGCCCTTTTTCGATGCTGGGCAGCGGGATATAATTGTAGAAGGCATACTTGTTAGTTGCGCCCTTGAGGTCTTCGGCAAGCTGCTCGTCGGGGCGGGGACGGGTCTTCCACTTGCGGCTCATCCATTGCCCCGCGCTGAGAACCTGAAAGCCGACAATCAGGCCGACATAATAAATAAGCAGGGCGAACAGGTTGACCGAATTGCGGCTGGCCGCTGCGTTGGTGTCAGTAATCGTGCCTGTTGCCGTAACTGAGCCAGTAGTGGTGACTACTTTGCCAACGTCAATCAGCGGCGTGCCATTCACCACAGGCCCGGCGAGCGGCGTGCCGCTGGCATTGGTTGGGGTTGTAGTGGATGGTGCGCCGATTGTCGGCAGCAGGGTTAGAATCAGCGCGGCGAACAGGATGCCGAAGCCGAGGAATTGCAGCCGTCGCGCTAGCCGCAGCCGGTCGGCGATGAACGCTTCATTGACGTAAGTTTGCATAAGCCTCCAAATGTAGAGTGTAGAATGTAGAATCTGGCATTAAGTCTAATCAGGCGATGTCTTCATTACTATACATATGTTTTGCCCACCGAAGGCGAACGAGTTGGACAGCACGGTACTGACTGTTGCCTTGCGTGATACATTAGGCACGTAGTCGAGGTCGCAGACCGGGTCGGGATGGTTATAGTTGATAGTGGGGTGGATAACCCCGTCGCGCATAGTTAGGATGCAGGCGACTGCCTCCAGCGCCGCGCCCGCACTGAGAGCATGGCCGACCATTGATTTGGTTGCGCTGATCGGTACATTGTAGGCGTAATCACCGAACACCTGCTTGATTGCCAGCGTCTCTGCCGCGTCGTTTAGCTGGGTCGAAGTGCCATGCGCGTTGATGTATTCAATTTCGCGGGGCGCAAGGCCAGCATTACGAAGCGCCCGAAGCATTGCGGTCGCCATGCCGCTGCCATCTGGTCGTGGCGAGACGGGGTGATAGGCATCGCTGCTCACGCCAAAGCCAGCAACCTCGGCGTAGATATGCGCGTCGCGGTCAATCGCGTGGCCCAGTTCTTCCAGCACCAGACTGGCTGCGCCCTCGGCTGGCACGAAGCCGTCGCGGGTGGCATCGAAGGGGCGGCAAGCAGTGGTGGGTTGCTCGTTTCGGGTACTCATCGCCCGCAACGCACTGAATGAGGCCAGCCCAAACTCGCAGATGGCCGCCTCGTAGCCGCCCGCGACGATTACATCAGCATCGCCCCGTGCAATTACCGCCGCTGCTTCGCCAATTGCCAGGTTGCCACTGGCGCAGGCTGCCGCTACAGTGCTGATGTATCCCCGCCAACCGAGTTGCAGCGCGACCGTGCCTGCGGTCATGTTGGGCAAGGTCATCGGCATGAACAGCGGCGAGACGTGTCTACCCCCGCGCTCTACCATAATCTTCAACTGCTGCTCGACATCGGGAAAGCTGGTGTTGCCCACCCCTAGCAGCACGCCGTAGTGGGCCGCATCGCTGGGTTGCTCGGCCAGGCCCGCATCTAGCACCGCCTGCCGCGCCGTTGCCACCGCAAACTGGGTGACGCGGCTAGCCCGCCGCGCCTCCTTAGCTTCCATGTAATCCGCCGGGTCAAAGCCGCGTACTTCGCCCGCGATCTGGGTGGGATAGCCGCTGGGGTCAATCTGGGTAATCCTGCCCACCCCAGAGCGGCCCGCAATCAGCCCATGCCAAAAGTCCCTCGCCGTATTGCCCAACGGCGTGAGCGCCCCCAGTCCGGTCACCACCACTCGACGTTGCCTCATCACTTGTGCCTGGCCCTCCCTTATGTTATCATCGCGCAAGCACAACATACGGTGGGTACAGCTAGTTTACCATACCCGCCCCTCCCGCGCAACCAAGCACTTCGCCAATCGTTGTAGATCCAGGCATGAGGTATGAGGACGTAGAGGCGGGCTGCGGCCCGCCCTGGTGAAGAGCATCAATGCCTACGCAGGCAGTCGCCTAGCCTCTTCTGTGTCTCGGACTTGCTGCGGCCCGCCCCGGTGAAGCGCATCAATGCCGGTCGAAACTATAACCCTCGCTATTTACATTGCGGGAGGATTAAGATAATGAGGAAGATCAGCGCCATCGTGTTGGTGGTAAATATCGCCCTATTGCTTACAGGCAGCTACCAGAGCCAGGCCGCGACAGGTGAACGCTACTTCCCCGACACCGGCCACAGCATCGTTGGCGCGTTCAAGAGCTACTGGGAGCAGCACGGCGGGCTGGAACGTTTCGGCTACCCCCTCAGCGACGAACTCGCCGAGGTATCCGACCTGAACGGCCAGACCTACACGGTACAATACTTCGAGCGGGCCGAGTTCGAGCATCACCCCGAAAACGCCGCGCTTTACGATGTGCTGCTCACCCAGCTAGGCACGTTGCGCTATCACCAGAAATATCCTAATGGTGCGGCGACCGAGCAGGTCAGCACCGACAGCCCGACCCTGTTCTCACAAACCGGCAAGCACGTCGGCAGGCTGTTGTTGAACGCCTGGCAACGGCTGGGTGGCCTTGCCAATGTTGGCTATCCGATTAGCGAGGAGCTTGCCGAGCAGTCACCGCTGGATGGCAAGATATATCTGGTGCAATACTTCGAGCGGGCGGAGTTCGAGTACCACCCTGAGAACCAGCCGCCCTATGACGTGCTGCTTACGCAGTTGGGGCGATTCGCTTACACCGCCAAGTACAACGCACCCATCCCAACACCAGTTGCGCCCACGCCGACACCTAATACCTCGCCTTTTCCGCTCGATGAAGGCATCACAAGTGGCCCAATTGTGGTGGGCAGCACTGTCTTCTGGGCTAATGGCAGCATCTTTGGTTACACCGATACCGGCGAGAAGTTCACCGTCAGCAGCGTGCCAGGCGCAGTCCGGGTGCTGGCTGGTGATGGCCGCACCTTGATATGGGGCGAGATTTTCAACGGCCAGGCAATCATTCACGCCTATGACACCTACACGCGACAGGAGACTAACGCCTTCACCTACCCTGGCTATAATGGCGAGGGGTTTCAGCCTCTTAGTTTCGCCGTCTCCAATGAGACTCTATACTATAGTCATAGCAATGCCGTCACTAAAGGCTTCAGCCTTTTCGCCCGCAACTTGATTAGCGGGCAGGAGCAGGTGGTCAAGGATAACGGGGTAGGTCCGCTGATCAGCGACGGCTATCTGCTTTGGCATGAGTCTGTCTGTCACGGCCATGGCTCCTTCGCCTGCGCTCCACCAGAGCTATTCATCTATGCCCGCAAGCTGGACGGTAGCGCAAAGGATGTTGTGATTGACCTGGGTGGCACAGAGCAACCGCTATCGGGATACGGTATCTACAATGGTAACGTGATCTGGGGGATGGCTTACTTCGGCGGGGTGTTCAGCCGCGCCCTCAGCGGTGGGCCGATCCAGACCATCTTCAGCGGCTCGGCGCAAGCATCAGCGGTTAGCGGCAACAAAGTGGCCTGGGTGAATAGCGGGCTTAGGCAGGATGCTACGCAGTACGTCATGGTTTACGATATGGACAGCGGGGTAACGACGACCATCACCAGCTTCGTCAACAAGTTCCCCATCGAGCTGTCTCTCAGCCACGATGTGCTGGCCTATCGGCTAAACGATGGCGTAAGTCACCTAGATGAGCTTTACGTTATCAACCTGTCCGCCATTGGCCTAGCATCCAACCCGCTGCAACTGTCAGCCCAGGTAAACAGTTCACCACCGGCAGTTGCCAGTCACAATCTGTTTTGGCTGGATGCCAAGTGCGATTTCTGTGGCTATGATGTAGATAAAGGGGAACACTACACCGTGCCTGGTACGCAAAGCTACAAGGTGAACATCGTCGGCAATAGCAAGGAGGTTGCATGGCTGGAGGCATCGCCTACCAGCCGAGGCGATATTCATGCCTATAGCCCTACCACTAACCAGGAATCCACCATCATGTATGCCGATGGCTACAACGTTATTGAGTTTGCCCTCACCAACGACACCATCTACTATCGCGGTACGCTCAACGGTAAGCCGGGCATCTACCAGCGTAACCGTGCGACAGGAGTTGACACCCCATTTCTCCCCAGTGCTGGCATCGGCATACTGGTTTCCTCAGAAAGCGCATTGGTTTGGAGCGAGGTCAAAGATAGCGTAGCCACCATCCACTTGCACAAATCCGATGGCAGCATCAACGACCAAATAATCGCCCGTAACCCTGGCGGGGTTGGCTACTATAATATTTCTGGCGATAACGTGGTTTGGGTCGAACCGTTCAACCCCGCCGATAAGGGGGCAAGAATACATTTGTACAACATCAGTAGCGGCAGCGACAAGGTGCTAGCCAGTGGCAGCGTGGATAGGCCAGTAATCAGCGGTAATCGTGTCGCTTGGATCAACACGACGGGTGGATCCAAGCCCTGGATGGTTGTTGCCTACAGCATAAGCACAGGCGCGAGCGATGTAGCTGCCAGCGATGACAAAACACCAATCAGCGACATAGCGCTGGCCGATGACAATGCCCTGGCCTACACTGTTGATGTGGGGGGCGGGGGCGGACTTTATCTAGTTAGCCTGAAGTAAGGAGCGCATGACCCACCTAACACCCGACCTCTCCATCATCGTCGTCAACTACAACACACGTGCGCTACTGCAAGCGTGCCTCGCCTCGGTATATGCTGATCTGGGGCAGGAGAGCTGCGGTGTTGCCGCCGAGGTCATCGTGGTGGACAACGCCAGTAGCGATGGCAGCGCTGCGATGGTGGGTGAACAGTTCGCTCAGGCCGTTCTGATCGAAAGCGGCAAAAACATCGGGTATGGCAGTGGCGCGAACCTGGGGCTTAAGCAGGCGCGAGGGCGCTATCTGATGCTGCTCAACAGCGATACGCTGGTGCTAGACGGCGCACTGCACCAACTAATGACATTTATGGATACCCATCCCGATGCCGGCGCGTGCGGCCCGCGCTTGCTCAACCCCGACGGCAGCTTGCAGCGCAGCGCGTTTCGCTTCCCCACCATCGCGCAGATCGCGCTCGACCTCTTCCCCATTCTGCCGCGCCTGACTGATACCCCGCTGAACGGGCGTTACCCGCAGGATAACCCGAAGAATGAGCAACCCTTTGCGGTAGACTTCACCATGGGCGCGGCGTTCGTGGTCAGCCGCGCCGCCTATGAGCGAACCGGCGGTTTCGATGAGGACTTCTTCATGTACGCAGAGGAGGTGGACTGGGCGATGCGCCTGCACGCTGCTGGCTATGCCTACTACAGCGTTCCCGCCGCCCGCATCGTGCATTACGCCGGACAGAGCGTTAAGCAAGCGCCACGTCGGATGTTCTACGAATTGCACCGCAGTCGCGTCTTGCTCTATCGCAAGCACTACTCACCCGCCTTTCAGCAAGCCGCCCGCCTGCTCACCCGCGCCGCGATGCTCTACCGCGCCCTTGCCGATTGGTGGCAGTGGCGGCGCGGCGCGTTCAACTACGCCGAGCTACGCCAACGCTGGCAGGTTTATGGTAAGATATTCCGGCTGTGAACCCTCAATCCAAAATCCAAAATCCAAAACCCAAAATCACCCTCGTGGTTATCGCCCGCGACGAGGCGAAGCATATCTCCGCCTGCCTTGCCAGTGCGCGTCAACTCACCGACGACTTGCTGGTGCTGCTCGACGATCGTACCAGCGATGATACGGCGCGGCTGGCTGAAGCGGTTGGCGCAAGGGTAGTTACCAGCAACTTCGTGAATTTCTCGGCGCAACGCAACCGTGCGCTCGATGCGGCAGGCGGCGATTGGGTGCTGTTCCTCGATGCCGACGAGCGGCTTACCCCAACCTTGATTGCGGAGATAGAGCAGCGGCTGGCGGCACTCACCCCTTCCCAGCCTCCCCCGCTTGGGGAGGGGGATATTGTGGGCTACTGGATTGCGCGGCGCAATTATATGTTTGGGCATTGGGTGCGGCACGCCGGTTGGTATCCCGATTATCAGTTGCGCTTGCTGCGCCGTACCGCTGCCCATTACGACGAAAGCCGCGAGGTACACGAGCGGGCGCAACTGAGCGGCCCCGACGCAAAGCTGCACGAGCCGCTCATCCACTACAATTATGAGACGTGGGCGCAGTTCCGCGCCAAGCAACGTTACTACACCACCTTCGAGGCGCGTATCCTCTATCAACAAGGGCAGCGGGCGCGGCTACGCAATTTCGTATTGCAACCGCTGCGCGAGTTTCGCCGTCGCTACATATCGCTAAAAGGTTGGAAGGATGGCTGGCTGGGGTTGGCCCTATCGCTGGCGATGGGCTGGTATGAGTTTCGGAAATATTGGTTGCTACGCCGCATACGGCGGTAAAGCAGACGCTTTGCTTACCAACCACTGCCCCTAATTCTGCGGGCTGATCTGGAAGCCGCCAAATCCTGCCGTCGCGGGCGTATCATTATCGCCGCTGGCAGCGTAGAGGCCGACTTGCAGTAGCCCCAGATATGCGCTTGGTGTGACCGGCAAGGTGGTCCATTTGGCGTTATCGTAGCTGTATGCTGCTGTAAAGCGGCTGGTCAGGTCATCGCCTTGCCCGCTTTTGCCCAGGCGCAGGTAGATGGTGGGATGTTGCTGCGGGTTATCTGGAATGAGCGTGCTGCTGGTCGTGCCAGTCATCGTCACGCTGAAGGCGAGATAGTTGCCCCCACTGTAGACGCGGGCGAAGGTGATTTGATTCCCATCATCCTGATAAGCTGCCAGGCCCGCTTGCTGGTAATTTGCGTTGGGCGAATAATGCACACTGGTGGTAATTGTCCAGCCAGCCGCATCGCCGCCTAGCGGCCACTGGGCCACAAAATTGCCAGCCGCGCCCACCCCTCGCCCGCTGGCTAGCTGCAACTGCCCGCCGCCCACACTGGCGTTGCCAGCCTGCGCAGTGCGGGTGTGCCACTGCTGGCCCAGAGTAGTAGTGGTAAAGCTGTCGCTGCGTGTCACCCCCGCTGCATAGGCCACCAATCGGCCCGTGGTTACTGGCACGAACATCTTGCCCTCGGCGAAGGCGCTACCACCGTAGATCACCTGCCAGTTCTGCGCCGTATTCGTCACCACCTTGCTGCTGTATATCAACTGCCCATTACGCGCATCGCGCAACTGCGTCTCCCAACTGGTGTTCACCCCTACCAACCCGCTCGTGCCGATTACTGGCGCGATAATCACCCCTGGTGTGCGTGGGCATTCGGGATGGATGTCCGGTTCGCAGATGTCCTGCACCGTTCTGGGTGGATGGGGATCGAGCGCGGTAGTGGCCCGCCAGAGAAAGTTACCGCTGATCAGGTCAAATGCGCCAATCGTGCCGCCCACGTAAGCGCCGTTCAGCCGCACCCGTGGGCCTGCCACGTATAGCCTCCCGCTACTGGCATCAAAGGCTGGGCTGCTAAGGTCGCCCGCGCCGCACTGGGGGCAGTCGTTGGGCGCAGCAACCTGGGCGGTACTCACTGGCCCGCTGCCGATTTTGCTGGTATCGAAAACGTATAGCTTGCCGTTCTTACTCACCGTTGCCGCGTAGCTACGTCCGCCCTGCTGAAATACATTCAGCGTGCCGCCCCAGTCGGTATCCGAACGTCGGTCAGCAGCTGGCACCCGCCAGCTAGCGATAACTTTGGTCAAATTGAGGTCGAGTTGCACTACCGCCTCGGCGTTAGGTTGGTCATCGCCAGGGTTGTGATTGCCGGTGGTGATTAGCACCGTATTAGTGGCCGGGTCAATCGCGGGCGAGGTCCACACTGTTGCGCCGAGGTGTCCATCCGGGGCTAGCTTGAACATCCCCAGCAATGCCCCGCTGTTTGCATCCAATTTGAGCAGCCGCCCCTGCACCATCGGACAGTCGGCCAGCGCGGCCACCCCTACGTAGACCGCACCGTTGTAGATTAGCGGCGAGGCCCAGTTGTAGTTGCCGGTATAATCGTTGCTGGCAGTGAATGCGGTATTGAACCGCCAGCGCACGCTGCCATCCGCCGCGTTCAGGGCGTAGAACCAGTTGTCGCCGCCGCCGACATAGACGGTATTGCTGAATACCGCCGCGCCGCTGCTCACCCCCAGCGCGGGCGGGTCGCAAGGTTTGCCCACATTGCGATAACCCAGATCAACTCCCCACAACGTGCTACCCGTCTGCGCGTCGAGCTTGAAGAAGTTGGCACCCTGCGCCCAGTTACCGATATAGACTGCGCCGCCCGCCACTGCTGGCTGGGCCACAATAACCGCGTGCGTGTCACTAATCCATAGCGGGCGCAGGCTGCTGGCAGTGCTAAGGTTGATTGACCCAGCGGCGGCCCACGAGTTGCGGGTCACATTGTTCATATACATAGGCCAATCGTCGGCCTGGATCACCAGTGGCGGAGATGGCGTGGGGGCTGGTCCGCTTTTGCCCAGCCCGATGAATACGGCCACGCCAATTAGCGCGACCAGCGCCACTATCACGCTGCTGATTAGTAGATAACGTCGCAACCTATGCCTCCCCTCGTCTGCTTCGATAATGATACGCCGAGTATAGCAATTTGCCTCTACCGCTGCAAGCCAGGCCGATGTGTGTGATTTAGTAGATTCGCACTATAAGTTAGATTGAATGAGGCTAATAAGGCTATCCTACCTTACCGACATCTAGTACCTTATGGGAGTAATGGGCTATTTCCTTCACCCCCCATATGTGCTATTATGTTATCGGCAGAGTAGCGCCAGCTTCGCTATCTTTATATTACTATCAAAAGTAGGATCAACCGAATAACGCAAGCCGCCTGGTGTGCCTGCGTACCGCGCATCAGAGGACTCACTGGAAGGGAGAGAGATATGCCGGAAAACATTTTGCCTGGGGTTAGACGCAGGCCGCGACCACGTCTTGCCATCGTACTCGACCTGGTGCTGGCAGTCAGCCTGTTCAGTCTTTCGTTTGCCTATTCTTCGCCATCGGTATTGGCCCAACCTGCGGCTATCCCCTCGTCGCCTCCGGCTGTGCCGCAGAATACGCCAACTGCCACGCCAACTGCCTGCCCCAACCTGCTCGGCCCCGCCGCCGACTTCAATATGTTCATCCTCGGCAACGCCACGGCCAGCGGCTCGGATACCCAGGGCCGCGTTGCTATTGGCGGCGATGCCCAGCTGGGGGGTTATGAGATTGGCCGCAGCCTGCCCAACTCGCATGGCACGAGAGACGACCTCATTGTGGGCGGCAATCTCACCTTCACCAATGGCTCGGTGGACAATGGCAACGTGGTCTACGCTGGCACTGGCACGCTCACCAATCTTACCATCCCTAACGACACCGCCCGCCAGGGCAACCCGCTCGACTTCAACGCCGCTGGCGCTTACCTGCGTAATGAGGCCACTACCCTCGCGGGTCTGGCCGCCAATGGCACAACCTCCGTACAGTTCAATCAGATTACCCTGACCGGCAGCGACCCCAACCGCAACGTCTTCACCGTGCTAGGCAGCGATCTAGCCAACGCTACCTCCTTCACCATCAACGCTCCCGCCGGTTCGATTGCCATCATCAATATCAACGGCAGCGCTGATCGGATGCTGAACTTCGGCTTCTCGCTCAATGGTATCGGCCCCCAGGGTGTGCTGTACAACTTCTACCAGGCCACCACCCTCACCCTCAGTGGGGTAGGCATTCAGGGCAGCATCCTTGCCCCCAACGCCGCAATTAGCTTCCCCAACGGGGTGATTAACGGCACCCTGGTCGGCGCATCGCTCAATGGCCCCGGCCAGCTTAACTACGATCTATTCGTCGGATGCCTCAGCAATGCCACCAGCACTCCCGCCCCCGCTACCAGCACTGCTACCAACACTGAAACCGCAACCCCCACCCGCACCAGCACTTCGATGCCACCAACCAATACGGCAACCAGCACCCGCACCAACACCGCAACTGCCACTTCGGTGCCACCTACTAATACAGCAACCAACACTCGCACCAACACCGCAACTGCCACTTCAGTGCCTCCCACCAATACCGCAACCAGCACGCCAGTACCACCGACCAACACCAACACGGCCACCAGCACAGCCGCGCCCCCTACTAATACCAACACCAACACCGCGACTAGCACTCCCTTGCCACCTACTGCAACCCCCTCGCCAACGCCCACCTGCCCTTCCCCATTTGGCCCAGTGGCTGACTTCAATGTGTTTATGATCAACACGATTGACGCACACTCGTCGGATACCGAGGGACGGATGGCTGGCGGCGGCAACATCTCGCTGACCGATTATTCAGTGGGCGCATCGCTATCCAACTCGCATGGTACTCGGGACGACCTCATCGGCGGTAACAACATCACCTACCTGCGCGGCACGGTTGCCAATGGCAACCTGGTCTACAGCGGCACGGCTGCGCTAACCCAGGTAACTATCCCTAACGGCACTGCCCATCAGGGCCACCCGCTCGATTTCAGCGCCGCCGCCAACTATCTTCACAATTCCACCGCTTACCTGGCCGCCCTGCCGGTAAACGGCACCACTACTGCGCTATTCGGCGCGATTACCCTCAACGGTAGCGACGCGAACCAGAACGTTTTCCTGGTACACGGTAGCGACCTGGCAAGCGCCTGGGGACTGACCATCAACGTGCCAGCCGGGGCAATTGCCATCGTCAACATAGACGGCGCAACCGACTACTTCCAGAACATGGCCGACATGGTGAATGGCACCACCAGCAACCATGTGTTGTACAACTTCTACCAGGCCACCAGCCTGACCATGCAGGCTATCGGCATCAATGGCAGCCTGCTGGCTCCTTATGCCGCCATCCAGTTTAACAACGGGGCGATCAACGGCAACCTCGACGGCTACAGCCTCAGCGGTAGCGGGCAGATGAATAGTGGGCAGGCTAACTACAACCCCTTCCAGGGCTGCCCCACACCGCCAACGCCAACCCCCACCCCCCACTGTATCTGCCCGACCAACACGCCCACCACAACCAACACGCCCACCATAACCAACACGCCCACCAATACTGCGACGCGCACCCATACACCCACGCGCACGCCAACGCACACACCCACGCGCACTAACACCCCGACCAATACCGCGACGCGCACTAACACCCCGACCAATACTAATACGCCAACCATAACCAACACGCCCACCAGCACCAACACCCCCACCAATACCGCGACGCGCACCAACACGCCGACTCATGCGCCTACCCACACCCCAACCAGCACTAACACTGCGACTATCACGCCGCTACCGCCTACCAATACAGCCACCAACACGCCCGCGCCACCAAGCGCAACCCCATCACCGACCCCGACCTGCGTCGGCCCGTTCGGTCCGGCCAGCGATTTCAATGCTTTCATGATCACCAGTATTGAGGCCCACGCCTCGGATACTGAGGGGCGAATGGCGGGCGGTGGCAATATCTCGCTGACCGATTATTCAGTGGGTGCGTCTCTGTCCAACTCGCATGGCAGCCGCAACGACCTCATCGGCGACAACAACATCACCTGGCTGCGCGGCGCAGTGCCGAATGGCAACCTGGTCTATGGCGGGAGCGCCACGCTGACCCAGGTAGGTATCCCTAACGGCACCGCGTTCCAGGGCCACCCTATTGACTTCGCTGCTGCTGCAACTTACTTGCACAACTCGACTGCTGCGCTGGCCGCGTTGCCAGTCAACGGCACCACTACGGTGCTATTCGGCGCAATCACGCTCGATGGCAGTAATGCGAACCAGAATGTCTTCCTTGTGCATGGCAGCGACCTGGCAAGCGCCTGGGGACTGACCATCAACGTGCCAGCCGGTTCCACCGCCATCATCAACGTGGACGGCGCTACCGATTATTTCCAGAGCATGAGCGATACAGTGAACGGCACCACCAGCAACCATGTGCTGTACAACTTCTACCAGGCCACCAGCCTGACCATGCAGGCCATCGGCATCAATGGCAGCCTGTTGGCTCCTTATGCTGCGATTCAGTTCAACAACGGGGTTATCTACGGCAACCTCGATGGCTACAGCTTGAGCAGCAACGGCCAGTCGAACAGCGGGCAAATTGACCTCAACCCCTTCCAGGGCTGCCCACCGCTGAACACACCAACCCCCACTGCCCTGCCCGCTACCAGCACAGCAACCCACACGCCAGTGCCGTCTACCCATACCCCGACGCATACCCCGACCAACACGCCAGTACCGCCCACCCACACCCCGACGCGCACCAATACTGCGACCAACACCGTTACTAACACGCCGACCCATACTAATACCCCAACCAACACGCCAACCAATACGCAAACACGCACACCGACGCATACGCCGACGAACACGCCAACCAATACGCCAACACGCACACCGACGCATACGCCGACGAACACGCCAACCAATACGCCAACACGCACCCCGACGCATACGCCGACGAACACGCCGACGCGCACCAACACCCCAGCGCCGCCGACCCATACCCCGACGCATATACCGACCAACACCAACACGCCAGCGCCGCCGACCCATACCCCCACCAACACGCCGCTGCCAGTGACCAACACTCCAACCGCAACGCCTACCTGCACCAGTCCATTTGGGCCAGTGGCTGACTTCAATGTGTTCATGATTAGCACGATTGACGCACACGCCAGCGATACCGAAGGGCGGATGGCGGGTGGTGGCGACATCTCGCTGACTGATTACTCGGTAGGCGCATTGCTGCCTAACTCGCACGGCACCCGTGATGACCTCATCGGCGGCAACAATGTTACCTTCCTGCGTGGCAGTGTCAACAACGGCAACCTGGTCTACGGCGGGACTGCCTCGCTGACCCAGGTGAGCATACCCAACGGCACCGCGTTCCATGGCCACCCTATTGACTTCGCTGCCGCTGCAACTTACTTGCACAACTCGACTGCTGCGCTGGCCGCGTTGCCAGTCAACGGCACCACCACGGTGCTGTTCGGCGCAATCACGCTCGATGGCAGCGATGCGAACCAGAATGTCTTCCTGGTACACGGCAGCGACCTGGCAAGCGCCTGGGGGCTGACCATCAATGTGCCAGCCGGTTCCACCGCCATCATCAACGTGGACGGCGCTACCGACTACTTCCAGAGCATGAGCGATACGGTGAACGGCACCACCAGCGATCATGTGCTGTACAACTTCTACCAGGCCACCAGCCTGACCATGCAAGCTATCGGCATCAATGGCAGCTTGTTGGCTCCTTATGCTGCGATTCAATTTAATAGCGGGGTTATCAACGGCAACCTCGACGGCTATAGTCTGAGCGGCAACGGCCAGTCGAACAGCGGGCAAATCAACATCAATCCCTTCCACGGTTGCCCACCGCTTAACACGCCAACCCCTACTACCCTGCCCGCTACCAGCACGGCGACCCACACGCCAGTGCCGTCTACCCATACCCCGACGCACACGCCAACGCACACGCCAGCGCCACCAACCATCACGCCAACGAATACGCCGACGAATACGCCCACCAACACGCCGGTGCCGCCGACGAACACGCCAACGAATACACCGACACGCACGAACACGCCGACGCATACACCAACCCGCACGCCGACGCGCACCAACACGCCAACAAATACGCCAACTCACACGAACACGCCGACGCATACGCCGACTAACACGCCAACCAACACCAATACGACCACTAGCACACCAACCATCACCAACACGCCAACCAACACGCCGACGCGCACCAACACGCCGACGCATACACCAACGCGCACCAACACGCCGACGCATACGCCAACCAACACACCGACCAATACACCATCACCCGCGCCTCCCACTAACACGCCAACGGCCACACCTACCTGCATCACTCCATTTGGGCCGGTAAGCGACTTCAATGTGTTCATGATTAGCACGATTGACGCGCACGCCAGCGATACCGAAGGGCGGATGGCGGGCGGTGGCAACATCTCGCTAACCGATTACTCGGTAGGCGCAGTGCTACCCAACTCGCATGGCACTAGGGACGACCTCATCGGTGGCAACAATGTTACCTACCTGCGTGGCACGGTTGCCAATGGCAATCTGGTGTATGGCAACAACGTATCGCTAACCCAGGTAACTATCCCCAACGGCACTGCGTTCCAGGGCCATCCGCTCGATTACGCCGCTGCCGCCAACTATCTACATAGCTCCACTGCATGGCTGGCCGGGCTGCCGATTAACGGCACGACCACGGTGCTGTATGGTGCAATTACGCTCAATGGCAGTAATCCCAACCGCGATGTCTTCCTGGTGCATGGCAGCGACCTGGCAAGCGCGTGGGGGCTAACCATCAACGTGCCAGCCGGAGCGGTTGCCATCGTCAATATAGACGGCGCTACCGACT
>JBBRMT010000014.1:0-36311 GCA_038230695.1 Chloroflexia bacterium | reverse complement strand
TTGAATGTGATACTCATTTTCTTTCCTTGCTAATCTACGGTCGCGTAGCTTCGATGCGGGTTGTTACATTGCGTATTGTAACCTAAAGATGTGGCATGAGTATGAACCGCGCTTTATGTAGATATGAACGAATGTTACCGCGTAGATTAAAGATTAAAGACTATAGATTATAGATTAGAGATGATGCCCATGGCCCTCTCTTTAATCCTTCACCTTTAATCTTTAATCTTTAATCTCTAGTCTCGCCCAACGGCAAGCGTAGCACCGCAACGGTGCCGTGCGGCTGGTTCGGCTCCAGGGTGAGGCTGCCGCCGTGCGCTTCGGCGAGGCGGCGGGCGATGCTCAAGCCGAGGCCGAGGCCGGGGATGGCGCGGGCGGCTTCGCCGCGCTCGTAGGGTAGGAAGACGCTTTCGCGCTGCGCGGCGCTCATGCCAGGGCCGCTGTCGGCGAGTAGCACGATGGCATCGCTGGCTTCGTGCCGAACGCTAATGCTGATTTTGCCACCAGGTGGGGTGAACTTGAGCGCGTTGTCGAGCAGGTTGATCAGGATTTGCTTTACCCGATCGGGGTCGGCATGGACGGTAATAGCAGCAGGGGCAATACAGGTGATCAGCAAACCGAGGCGTACAGCGCGAGGTTCTAGCGCGGCGCACAGTTCGCGGGCAAGGGCGGACAGATCGAATGGGCGGCGGGTTAGCGCCTCGACCGGCACGATGCCGCCGCTGCGGGCGAAGGCGAGTAGCTCTTCGACCAGGCGGGTGAGGCGGTCGGTCTCCTGCTCCATCACCGTCAGGGCTTGTAGGTTCTCGGCGCTGAGGCCGGGTTCGTCTTGCAGATTGATGATATTGCCCTTCAGGGTGGTTAGCGGGGTACGCAGTTCGTGGCCGATGCTGCTAACGAAGGTGTTGCGCGAGGCCAGCAAGGCGCTGAGGCGATCGGCCATCCCGTTCAGGCTGCGGGCAAGCGCCCCAATTTCGTCTCGTCGCCCCGCTTCTGTGCCGACACGAGCATTCAGCCCCGCATCGCTGCCAGCGGCGATCTGCTCTGCCGCTGTTTCCAGGTTGCGAATGGGGCGGCTTACGGTGCGGGCTAGCCACAGGCCCAGCAACGCGGCTATCAGCGCAGCGATAAACAGTCCGATAATGAAGACGCGGGCCAGCGGCACCAGCACCCGGTTAATGCTGTCGCGGTTAGCCGATAGCTCGACGATGGCAACGGCCTGACTATGGTAGCTGACCGGATAGGCAACGTAGAAGCGGCTGGGATCGTTGTACAGCAAGGGGTGGAGCAAGATGGTATCTGCGGCAAGCAGATTGAAGGCCGCGCCGCTGGGGGCTGCGCCGATGTTATCCGGCCCGGCCGCAAGCAGGTTGGCATTGGGGTCGAAGATCCGTACAGTATAGCGATTGTTCTGCAACTGCACCATACGGGGGGCGATGCCGCTTACCAACGCTGCGCTGGGCAGGTTGCCGCTGCCCAGCGCCAACTCGAAGTATTGCACATCCGCCTGCGCGGCAGAATCAAGGTCGGCATTGAGACTGGAATCGAGGTAGCGCCCAATATAAATATAAGTGCCGAGCGCCAGAGCAGCGATCAGCAACACCGCGCCTACGACATAAAGCGCGGACAGGCGCAGGGTCAGGCTGTGCAGGCGGGTACTCATCAGCCGACAAACTTGTAGCCGACACCCCACTCGGTTTCAATCAGTGCGACATCGGGGGCAATCGCAAGCAGCTTCTCACGCAGGCGGCGGACGTGAACATCAACCGTGCGCTCGTCAACGTAACGGTCGTAACCCCACACCCGCTCCAGCAGGGCGGGGCGGCTGAACACCTGGCCGGGATGGGCAGCGAGGAAGGCAAGCAGATCGAACTCCTTGGGCCGCAGGTCGAGGGTTTGTCCCTGGTAGCTGGCGAGGCGGCGGGCGGGGTCGAGGGCAAGTCCACCCGGCAAGGCTTTGGCCGCCACCCCTACCTGCTCGCGTAGGGCGCGTACCTGTTCCAGCCGCCGCAGTAGGCCACGCACCCGAGCAGCCAGTTCGCGGGGATTGAACGGTTTCATCACGTAGTCGTCAGCCCCTAGTTCGAGGCCCACGATGCGGTCAACATCGTCGGTGCGGGCGCTGAGGATGATGACTGGCACCTCGCTGCCGCCGTTACGCAGGCGGCGCAGCACCTCGAAGCCGTCAATGTCGGGCAGACCCACATCCAGCACCACCAGGTCAATATCGCTGCTGGCGGTGGGAAGCAGTTGGCCCAGCGCCTCATTGCCATTCGCGGCGGAGCGCACGGTCAACCCCTCGCGCTCAAAGCGGCTGCGGGTGAAGTCCACAATGTTCTGCTCGTCATCTACAATCAACACACGGTTGCTCATGGTCAGATTATAACACAAAGGTATCAGCTATATGCGATCAACCAGGAGTTAAAAGCGGAAGGGTAAACAAGGTTAACATTTGCGGTAATAATTGAGGCGCTAATAATGCCGTGAGGGCGGATTGCGTCCGCCATGGTAGGGTAACGTCATGGTGATTTGTTCCATACCTGATGCAATGTGTAGGCAGGTTGTGGTATAGTAAGCGCGGTAAACCCCTTTGTGGGGTTGGGTTTGTTTTTAATACCAATTAGCCGAAGGGATTGTCTATTTCTGTAGGGGCGAATCGTTGTTCGCCCTGGCCCAATTTGCATTATCTCCAATGATATTGGGAAGAGGAGGAATTATCACCTTGACTGCCCGCCAAACGAAAATCCGCAAGCTGCTAATCGCCAATCGCGGCGAGATCGCCCTGCGTGTTATCCGCGCCTGCCGTGATATTGGTATCGCCAGCGTCGCGGTCTACTCCGAGGCCGACCGCAGCGCGTTGCACGTGCGAATGGCTGACGAAGCCTATTACATCGGCCCCGCTCCATCACGCGACAGCTACCTGCGTGGCGACAACATCATCGCGGTGGCAAAGCAAGCAGGAGCCGATGCGATTCACCCCGGCTACGGCTTCCTTGCCGAGAACGCAGGCTTCGCCGAGGCGGTCACTCAAGCCGGGCTGATCTTCATCGGCCCACCCGCAGCGGCAATGCAGGCAATGGGCGGCAAGGTGCCAGCCCGCCAGCGGATGCAGCGGGCGGGTGTGCCGATCGTACCAGGCACCATCGAAGAGGTCAGCGACCCACAGGAGGCACGACGACTCGCAGGCGAAATCGGCTACCCGGTGCTAATCAAGGCCACCGATGGCGGCGGTGGCAAGGGCCAGCGGGTTGTCTACGATGAGGGTGAATTGGCTAATGCGCTTGACGCAGCCGGGCGCGAAGCAGCCAACAGCTTTGGCTAGGCCGGGGTTTACATCGAGAAGTATCTGCCCAGTGTGCGCCACATCGAGATCCAGGTGGTGGCCGACAATCATGGCAATGTCATCCACCTTGGCGAACGCGAGTGCAGTCTGCAGCGGCGGCGGCAGAAAATCGTCGAGGAAGCGCCCAGCGCGGTCGTCACTCCCGATCTGCGGGCGCGAATGGGCGAGGCAGCGGTGCAAGCAGCGAAAGCCGTCGGCTATCAGAGCCTTGGCACGGTGGAGTTTCTTGTTACGCCAGAGCTTGATTTCTACTTCCTGGAGATGAACACCCGTTTGCAAGTGGAACACCCCGTCACCGAGCTAGTTACCGGCCTGGACCTCGTCACCATGCAAATCAGGATGGCGGCGGGTGAAGTCTTGCCGCTCAAGCAGGAGGATGTAAAGATCAGCGGTCACGCCATCGAATGTCGCGTCTCCTCCGAAAATGCCGCCGCTGGCTTCATGCCCAGCATCGGCAAAATCACCGCTGTCGAGCAGCCCAGCGGCCCCGGCGTGCGACTTGACAGCGCCCTAACCGCGGGCTATGAGGTGTCGCTCTACTACGACCCGATGCTGGCGAAGTTGATCACATCTGGCGAGAGCCGCGAACAGGCGATTGTGCGGATGCAACGGGCGTTGAACGAATTCCGCATCGAGGGCATCCACAGCAACCTGACCTTCCTACACACCCTGATCAGCACGCCAGAGTTTGCCGCTGCCGCCTTTGACACTGGCTGGGTGGAGGCCAACCTGGATCAGCTGATCGAGCAGATGAATCCATCTGTACCCGACAACGAACAGCAGGCCGCTGCCATCGTTGCCGCCTTCCTCGCCCATCAGCAAGCCGAGCGCAGCGGCAGCCACGCCCCCAACAGCACGGAAGCCGCCACGCAGGGCAGCAACTGGCGACGACTGGCGCGGCTGGGCGGTCTCCATGGTTACTGATGGGGATTGGCAATAACCTGCACGCGATGGTTGTTCTTATCACTGACGTAGAGGTTGCCAGCAGCGTCAACTGCAACCGCGCTGGGCTGGTTGAACTGGCCGGGGTCACTGCCTGCGCTGCCGTAGAGGCTGGCGCTGCCGTCGCTGGTGTTCAGGGCGTAGACAAGGTTTGAGTTGGCAACCGCAATATAGATAGTCCCCTTGTAGTACGCCATATGCCCCACCCCATTGCTCAACGGCCACTGACGGATGAAGTGGCCCTGCGCGTCATACTCCACCAGGCGGTTCTTCAGGTCGCAGACGTACATATTGCCGTGTTCGTCCAACACCAGGTCAATCGGCTGGCTGAGTTTCTGGTCGGGCGCGAGGCTGGGATCGTAGCCGAAGGTGCCGAGCAACACGTCGCCAGGGCTGAGTTTATAGATATTATTGCCGCCTGTATTAGCAACGTAGATGTTGCCTGCCGAATCTGTCGCCAACCCGTTAGGGCCGTAAGCGGCGTAGTGGTTGCCTTTATCCACGCTGGCGAGATATTTGCCACTGGAGTCATAAATCTGGATGTTCTTGTTGGCCGGATCAATTACCACCACATTGCCGTTAGGCAGCGCCTGCAAGTCGGTCAGGGCGGACTGTCCTTCGGGGCCGTTAGGCAACGCTGCCCAGGAGGTGAGCAGTTGGCCCTGCGGATCGTATTTCAACACCTTCTTATTGGCAGTGTCGCCCACATAGATGTTGCCGCTGGCATCCACTCCCACCGCGCTTGGCTGCGAGGGTGAGCCGCCGCTATCGGTGTTGAACACCAGCGAGGGCTTGAGCGCACTGCCGCCGCGCTGCGCCTGTGCGGGCGGCAACTGGCCGATGTCGCCAACCTCGGCGAGAGTGTAGACGCTGCGGGCCGGGCGCAGGGCAGAGGGTGAGATATGCTCGTTCACATTATCTGGTCGCGTCCAGGCCAGGTAGAACGGAGTGAACTGCTGGTTGCTGATGCTGTAGCTAATCACCAGGTTATACGGTCGCGCTTCCAGGCTTCCGCTGTAGGCAAAGCCTTGTTCACTGGTTTGGATAGGGGTAACAGACAGTGGCTGCCCGTCAAGTGTGGCAGAGATTGCCGGGCCGCCCATGATAGTGATTACGTAAGCGCCAGCTAGGGGCGGGGTTAGCGTACCGCGCCAGGTTATGGTGGTGGTGGTGTTGGGCAACGACAATTGGCTACGCTCATCTACACCGCTGGGCTGTGGTATCACCTTGCGCTGCATCACCTTGTGATCATCGAAGTTGGTCAGTTCGGCAGATAGGCCGAAGGGCCGATTACTGAGCGGGCCGCTCCAAAGGTAATAGCTGGGGATGACGGCATAAGGCGAACCGCCCGGCTGCTGCCAGAGCAAGCGTACCGCCTGGGCAGCATTGGGCAGCGCGGCCTTGACTGCCAGCGCGTGCCAGCCCCCCGCCATCACCAGGTCAACTGTACCGCTCAACGTGCCGCCAGGCAACGTCAGCCATGGACGATTGTCGAGGTAGAGGGTAGCATTACCATCCTTCGCGGCATTATCGCTATTGCTGGCGCTAATATGGAACTGATAATGTCCGTACTGCGGCGCATACAGGCTGCTGTACCAGGTGGCGTTAGCGGGATAGTTAAGGTTGCGTGGGGCATGGGCGGCGCTAAAGTCAATTGCGTTGCTGGTTGCGCTGAGCCGGGCAGGGCCATTGACCCTATCGAAATCGTAAAGCACATTCACGCTCTGGCGGGCGGTAATCACGCTGGCAGGTATGGTCATGCTACGCAACTGCACCGCATTGCACGGCACCTTCACCTCGCTGGCGCTGCCTTCGGGGTAGAACTGGCGCAAGCCTCCGATGAAATTGGCATCGCTGGCATAAAACAGGAATGCCACATCTTTGTTTACCGCCTGGTGGAACGGCACGAGATCATAGGGGTTGTATAGATTTTCAGTCTCAATGCTGGGCGGCAGCAGGAAACGTGTGTCCTGGGGACTGTACTGTTGGTTGGGCCAGCCTGCGAAATAAATATGGTAGCGCGGGCCGAGATTGTCGCGCATATAATAGCCAGGCGCATTGTACCCAGCCCAGGGGCAGGTGTTTGCGTTGTAATCGTTGTAGTAGATATACAGGTTCTGGAAGCCATAGGCCGCAATTACCGCCGCCATGGCGATATTGAGGTAGCGGTGGCCGCCGAAGAGGGTGAGGCTAGTATGCTGGATGCGGCGGGTGGGGCGGCGTAGCAATTGCCCGCTGCGTGAGGATTGCTGGCGCAGACGGGCGGTCTGCTGCTGCAGCCAGTCGCGCATCTGTGGGTAGTAGCCAAGCCAGGCCCGCTCTATTGCAGCCGCAAGTTGGGTTAGCGCAAACGCGCCAAATGCGTACATACTGATGTCCACCCCTGAGACGCGCTGATAGTCGGGGGTGAGGATGGTTAGCGCGACAGATACGAAGAAGCCAAGCCAGAACCAGATGTTGAACATCATATAGCGGGGGTCGCGCCAACGCCACAGCCCATAAGCCAGGCCGAGGATGACAATCACCGCTTCCACTGGTGGTAGCAGCGGCTGCTGGCTCTGGTAGAACGAATACTTGCCATTAAAGAGTTCAGGAACGAGATTGACAGCACGATATGCGAGGATAGCCTGCCTGGGCAGCGCGATCTTCCAGCCATCCCAGTTCTGCAAGAACCCCGCCAAGGTGAGCTTGCCAGTGGGAATGTAAGGTACATGGGCAAGCGTGAAGTAGCCCACCGCATTCTGGTCGGAGAGGATGGAAACCTCTTTCAAACGATAGAGCGCCACGCTCTGGTTATTGTAGGTGTACAAACCAATAGGCGCGGCAATTATAAAGGTGGCAATGGCGCAGACTAGCAAGTGACTCCAGTAATCGCGGATGAAGCGCAGGCGGGTAATTATCAGGTAAATGAAGAAGGCAGCCAGCAAACCAATAATCAGCTTGGATGAGGGATAGAAGTATAGGCTGAATCCAGCGGCGAGCCCGGCCCAGGCGAAGTCGAGGTAGCGTTTGCTGCGTAGCCCTTTGGCAACGAAGTAGAAACCAATTAGCCAGAATAGAGCCATGCTTTCGCCGCCCTGCCCCGCCTGGCTGAAACGCAGTTGTTCGTTACCAACCGCGATTAGGGCTGCGCCGATTAGTGCCGTGCGTGCGCCGAACATAATCCGCAGCAACTGATAGAAGACGAACACGACCAGGATACCGGCAATCACAGTGGGCAGGCGCAAGCCCAGCGGACTGTTCAGGCCGAATAGCTTGAGGCCAATTGCTTCGGTGAGCGGCGCCATGCTGGGTAGCTGATACCAGGTGATTGCGCCTAGCGGGGGTGTCTGGCTGAAGTTACCTTGCGCCGCTTGCTGCGCGAATAGGCCGATGTCGCCCTCGTCGAGCGAGAGGCCCATCGGCGTGTAGGCGACCTTGTAGAAGCGAAGCGCAGCGGCAGCCAGCATGATAGCAATGAGGATAAGCAACTCGCCCCGACTGCGTTGCATAACTGTGCCGTATGGCACATCACTATACGGCTCCCGTTCGTCAGGGTTGGCGGCATCCAGCGGCCAGAGCGCGTGCCGCTGGCGGGCGCAAGCTACGATTAGCAACACGCAGGCAACCGCCCAGCCAAGCATTGCCAGCGTGTTGAACTCATCCCCCTTAATGCCGAGGTTGGGATCCCAGCCTCCCGCTTTCCAACCCGCCAGCGCGATTGCGGAAACTACGCTGATCAAGGTAGCGATAGCGATTAGCGTCCCCCGCCCCGCCGCCAGCAGGGGTAGCCGCTGCCCCAGTGTTTGTGTAAGGGCAATTGTGGTGCGTCGCGCTGTGCCAATACGACGCACTGGCAAGCGGGTAGTGACGCGGGTGGGTGAAGGTGCGATAACAGGATCGGCAGTAAAGCGACGAACGCGCAAGCCGGTAGGGGTAACGCTTGCTTGAGGGAGGGTTGGCGATTCGCTCTTGTCGGGCGCGATATGCGAGCCGATGCGGGTGTAGCGATGACTGCGATAGGTGAACAGAAAGGCGACCACGAATAGGGAGCAGGCAAGGAGATATAGGCGGAAGCCGTCATCAACTCGGCCCTGCTGAGAGATGATCTGGGCAAACAGGGCCAGACCGACTGCGCTGAGACCCAGCCATACGCTTCGCACTCGCCAGGTCAGCCTCAGCAGGTAGCCAACCCTGATGCGGGCGAAGTCAGCATTGCGCGGGGTAGGCGTGCGCTGCTCATTTGCCGGAGCTTCGTTTTGGGTTGTGTCACTTGATATCGTTGCCAAGCGGGAATTATCCTCTAAGATGAAGCCTTCCTCATTATACGGGGAAGGCTTCAAGGCAGTGTAAGTTAATCACGCAGTCCACCGCACTGATCAGGGCTGGGGCGTAGCGACGGGCTGGGCCGCACCGCCGGTGCCGATTAGATATTCGTCATAGACGGGAACGTAGTGACTGTTCAGAGTTATGTCATCCATCTTTTTGCCGCTAGCATCGTAGACCTGGCGGCTGATGGTGGCATCAAAGCCATCCTGGTGATGTGAGGTCAGCACGGTGGTGCCAACCGGCAATGCGCTACTCTTGCTGTACACCGGCGTGGAGTTAGTCTTGACCACGTTGGTAACGATGGGATCGGATACTACCACCTTCCAGTTGGTGTTGGTGCCGAGCAATTGGAAGTGAACGCGCAGGTCGGGGTGTGACACCCACGAGCGTACCAGCAGCCAGTGGCCGGTGGTGTTCTGCATCCGCAGATCGGTAGAATACTGGAACACGGTCGCGTCCAGGCCAACTCGCCCCAACGGGGGCAGACCGTAGAGACTAATCCAGTAGGTATGATTGGTGCGATCGATTACCTTCAACCCGCTCCACCAGGCAGTCTGGAAGAAGGTGGTAACTACCTGGCAAATACCACCGCCAACAGCAGGTTCGGTGCTGATGTTGCCCTTCGCATCGTGCGTAATTGCATAACCAATCTGGTAGCCGTGGGCTTCGTCAATCGGGCCGAAGGCATCGCTGGCCGAGTAGATACCGCCGGGAGGGATTAGCGTGTTGTTAAAGCTGTTGGTGCCAACGGTCACGTTGGT
Source organism: Chloroflexia bacterium (assembly GCA_038230695.1). Taxonomy (GTDB): domain Bacteria; phylum Chloroflexota; class Chloroflexia; order QHBQ01; family QHBQ01; genus QHBQ01. The sequence continues at coordinate 26,957 of JBBRMT010000014.1, read as the reverse complement.
GGCGCGGGTTGGGGCCGAACCGTACAGGCTGGTCCACGCATCGGACAGCGTATCGGGGAAGGTTAGCGGCTGACTCAGGTCGTAGCTGGGGGCGGGGCTGGAGATGAAGCTGGCATCGGCCTGGACGCTGCCCGCATCGAGAGCGGCGTTGACAGCAGATGCGGTGGCGGTCACATCCATTGCCTGCCCGTCAATCGCCGGGGTGGCAACGTATGGGCGATTATCGGGGCCGAGGCGGTAGAGCGCGTCACGGCTGGTGCGATTAGCGACGGTGGAAATAACCTGCAGCTTGCGGTTAAGTTCGGCCTGGTCGAAGGCGATGCTGAAAGTGGGCTTACCGCTGCTGTCATCACGCTTCAATTGCAACATCACCGCCATGCGATCATCCTTGATTACCCAGGGGCCACCCGTATAGTTCAGGTTGAAACCTGCCATCAGCGCGTTGGCGCGGTCAGTGGCGGCAGCCAGGTCGCTGGCATGGACGGCTGGCTGGGTCGTAATCACGGGTAGGTCAACGCTGCGATTGTTGGGGTCGGCGGCGGCGCGATTGATCGCAGCAGCGGCAGCTTTGCGGTCGAGCGTGTAGCCAACCGCCTCCGGTTTGATGCTGGCGACCGCATTGTTGGTGTCAACCTGGAAGGCGGCATCAGCTGGGTCGTTGTTGATCTGCGGCGCGAGGCGGGCGGTAAGCGCATCGAGTTGCGCGGCATCGAGGCTGACACTGGCAGGGTTGCTGCCCTGACCGGGTTTGAGGTCAAGCATGGAGGCAATATCGGTGGTATTGAGTATCTGCGTGAAGTTGCCGTTAGCGTAATGCAAGGTGATCGGCTGTACCATCACGCGAGCTGTGCCACGCACGCTGGCCCACTCCGCTTCGGTTACAGCGGGAGCTTGCTCGGTAACGATCACGTTTATATGTGGCGGGGTGGCGCTGCTCTGCTGCAAGGTGGCGGCAATCGCTTGTTCGGTGGCCTGGTCGTCAACCTTGCGGCTGGAGCGCGAGGCTCTGACGTTGATGCTACCGTCTGCGCCAATACTCATCGCCGCATTGATCGCTGGCTGGTCTATATCACCGTGTAGCTGAGTGAGCAGCTTCGACATGGTGGAAGTATTGAACTGCCAGGCGGGTTGCAATTGCGCCCCATTGCGAAGCGCGTTCCACTGGTTGCCGAGGTCAGCGAACAGGTTGTTGCTACGCCCTACTACCATCGCCTGGGTCACGCTCTGAGCCACCTCGAGACCCACCCCCACTTCGGCAGGCGACAAGGGCCACTGGCGGTCCGCATATGCAAGGACGATGCCTGCGCGGCTGGCATTGGCGTTGCCATAGCGGACTGTCAACGCCGCTTGTGCCTGGTCTGCGCTCATCCCCCCCAGAGCGACATCGCCAACCCGTACCCCGGCAAAAACCTTGCCCTGGTTGAGCAAGTTGTAACCAGCCACTATCCCTACCGCCAGCAATAGAAGCACGACGGGGATAAGCAAAATAAAAAGCAGGCGACGGCGGCTAGTTGCAGCCTGCGAAAGCTGGCGGGTAACAGCGCGGTTCTCCGACGCGGGGCGGTCAGGCATACTTTGGTCGAGCATCGCTTAGGTTCTCCTTGGATCCAGGCAAGACAGATGGCGAGTAGGCATCCATTAAAACTGCCCTATTATAACACATCGCGGGCGAAAAGTCAGGCGCAGGTGCCATTCGAGGGGTGCGCGTCACATTATTGCAACGTATGTGTGGCGTAGGGGCGGATTGCGTCCGCCCTGGTTGGATATGCAAAAACATGACGCACACCCCCGGCCACGAGTTATATCGAAGATTAGAGATATTAATCCCCAGCGGGGGTGGGGGAGAAATCTCGCCAACTCGATCATGCCAGTTGTCGCCCTGCTCCATTCATATAACGTACAAATGGGCGGGCAGTTGCGTTAGGGCGGCTGGCAGCCAAAAGCCTCTTCCCATGCGGCTGTATGTTACCAACAACTGGTGAGGGGCTTGAAGTGGCTGGGGATACGCCGCCATTCGCCGAGTTACTGAAGGCTGGGAGCGTAGCTCCGATCGGCTAGGAGCATTAGTGTTTATCGGAAGCGACAATGTGCCAGCGCAGGGCATGGGCGCGTTGCATCGCGGAAGACGCAGAGTGGTCGCGGCGCGGGCGCGGAAACGTTGGGGCAGCATTGCCAGTTACGATGGGCTTTGCGGCAATGGCAAGCGGGCGTTTGCCATGCGCCCCTACACCATGGTTCGTTGTCTCCGATAGGCATATTCGCGCTTCAAGTGGGTGAGCGCAGCCCACCCCTACATGAGTATCTACCCTTAAGCCACCTCAAATTAAGCCAAGCCAAATCCGCTTCATCCGCTATACAAATCCGCTGGCTGGACATCCACCCACCCGCAGGCACAACGAAGCCGACGCTGCTGCAATTGCAACATCGGCTTTTTCCGCGTCATCCGTGATTCAAAACACTGGCCTAAGCTAGCTGGCGCGGGCTGTTTCAGTGCGCCAACGCCATCAGGGTGAGGCAAGCGACCGCCACGCCAGCCACGAAGGCGCGGGCCAGGTTGCCGCGATCCCAATAACGCTGCAGGGCGCGAGTATCGGGTCGCGTTTCGCCACGCTGCACAGCGGCGATTAGCTTGCGGTTTACCGGCCAGCCGTAGACGGCAGACAGGCCCAGGTCGGCGCAGAGCATCAGGAACGCGACGATCGCCAGCCAGCTACGCAGGCTACCCCAGCCAGTGAGGAAGATGAGCGCAAAGGTGGCGAACGCGCCGGGGAAGCCGAACAGCGGCATCCGCAACATCGCCAGCTCATGGATACGGCCCATCACCTGGCTGAGCGCGGCATCGTCGCTGCGCTCCAGCGCGGGGCGGGCGATAACCGCGAAGAAGGTTTGCGCCCCATAAGTCACCCCCAGGCAGAGGATAGCAAACAGTATCAGGATGCTGCTCAGGTCGAACATAACTGCGATCATTCTCCCTCGCCCCAACACGGGAGAGGGTTGAGGTGAGGGTCACTTCGTGTCAGATTTTTGCGCCTTGCGCTGGCGCATCTTGCTTAGGGTGGTCTTGAGGTAACGGTTGTAGCCCTCGATGCTCATCCAGCCTTTGGGGCAGTCAACCGTCTCCAATTCGCCAGCAGCGAAGGTGAGAAACTGGTGGCTCTTGCTGGTCTTGCGCCGCACCCGCACCTCATACTTGCCATCCTTGTGCTTACGCACCCGTGCCACCCGTCCATCGGGAATCTTGACGCAAGCCCCGGCTTCGATTGCTGCTGACATGGATTACCTCCTGATTACTGGTTGCTGCTGGATTGCTTGTAAGGCAGATCCTGCGGTTTGACGACGAACACGGCGGCCAGCACATCGGGCAGGCTGTCTTCAAAGTGGCCCTCGCGGGATAGCTGCTCCTGACTGATCGGCATCAGCATTGCGTCGGCAAACAAGATCTTCAGTTGCCCGGCGTTGTAGTTGGCAATTACGGATGGGGCTACCGCCGCAGGGTGATCGGTGGATGGGATAGCCGCCTCCAGCGCCACATCGCCCACCCCTTCATCGGTGCTAACCACGCCCGCTGCGCTAACCTGGTTCTCTGAGGAGCGAGCTACTGCCATGCCGTCCTCTTCGACTGCTGTGCTGCCCGGGTTCGGTGCATCAGCGCGGCCCACAGTAGCAGACTGATCGTGCTGCTCCGCACCGCGCAGTTCGCTGCTATCCACGCCGCCCGCCCTTACCACATCGAAGGCGACGAAGCGGCCAGTGGGCGACTTCAACACGCGGCGCACCTCGCGCAGCACGGCCAACAGATCCTCGCTAAAGATGTGCAGCGGGCGGTGACAGATGACCAGATCGAAGCTGCCATCGTCGAATGGCAGGTCAGTAGCATCGGCCTGCTCGAAGAAAACGTTGCCCATCCCCGATGTCGCCTTCATCACCTGCTGCTCGGCGGCGGCATCCTTGTCAACCGCGATGATCTCCGCCACTCTGGGCGCAAAAGCAGCGGTTGCGCGCCCATGCTCGGCGGCAATGTCTAGCGCCCGTTCGCTGCCGCTCGGCGCGGCCACCTTCAGCATTACGTCGCTCTGGTGCTGGGTGGTCGGCGTGGCGACCGGCGAACTGGCATCGCCCTGCTGCGTTGGTTCACGGTAGTCCAGGTCGTCCAACCGCTGATAACTCTTATCCTGCTCCATGTTATTGTCTCCTCCACTCTAATTTATGGCAATCCTTCATGCCTATGAGCAAGAAGCGTACCGTTCAGGCTGCCTTTATCCGAATGTAAAGATCAGGTTCATCAACGCAAGGAAGATAACTGCCGTCACCGCTAGCCCGACGAACGTGCCAGGGCTAAGGCTGAGGCGGCGGCCACCAACCACGATGGCAAGGATGACGAACCAGAGCAGCGTGTCGGCGACGAAGCCAAGCGGTTGCCAGTGTGCAGGATTGGCCGCCTGTGCGCTATAGGCAAACACGTTGAAGGGTGTAGTGTCGCTGGCCGTAACCGAAGTGAAGGTGAGGGGCAAGCCGTAGTCGAGTTGCACAACCCGACGGTTGCCCACGGTGGTATCACTCGCCGTCTGGCTGACAATCACGCTGCACAGTGCGACTACAAGCGCCAGCGCTAGCACGAAGCCAACGAACGCTGGGGTAAAACGAAATGGGGCAGGTTTATCCATGTGCCATACTTCCCCTCCTTGTCTCCCCTTTGGGCTTATCGTTACATACAAATAAGAATGTCCCATAGTACGATGCCGCAGGACAGCAGGCGGCGAGCAGTTTTACCGGGGGTTGGGGGCGTAACCCTTGCTTACCACTCTACCAACTCTATCGGCTGCTTACCTGCCCAAAGGCTTGTAGCGAATTGGCCCCATCACCAGGTTGCCCTTTGCACGGAACTCATCTCACCCCACCGTTAGCCATATCGCTACGAAAAGTGTTGGCGCATTTATGCTTTCGATACGCGCCTGTAAACTTGCCAGCGGGAGCTACGCTCCCAACCCTCAGTAACTCGGCGAACGGCGGGTTTTCCCCTCTACTACCCTATTCACGATTTACCATTCACCATTTACCATTCGCGGCTACTTGCTGCCATAACCCACGTATTGCTGGAACAGAGCTTGCAGGTCGGCGGGCGAGGCGGCTTGCAACGCGGTGAGCAAGTCGCGCCCAGTGACGGCTTTGCCGGTAAATTGCTTGTGGTAAGCGGCCAACGCCTGCCAGAATGTGGTGTCGTTGCCCATCGCCAGGCGCACAGCGCGGAAGAAAGCCGCGCCCTGACGGTAGATGAAGTTGAAATAATCTTCACGCCCCACGAAGGCGCTGACCGCAGCGCCGAGCGGCTTGTAGCTGGTTACGCTGGGGGGGGTACGGGCGTTGGGGTTAGTTGCGGGGGGCGGCACATAGTTACCCCACGCGGTCCAAGCAGCGTTGAAGCTGGTAGGGTAGAGGTAGTCTATCATATAAAGAGTGGCGTAATCGCCAGTCGCTTCATCGAGCCAGGGGTCGCTGTACTGATTTGTCACCACATCGGCATAGAGCCACTGATAGACCGGCCCATGCAACGCCCGCCACCACAGGAAGCCACCTGCGTTTATATCCTCGTCGCGCACGCTGCCGGAGCGCATCAGGTAGAGGTCGGGATACTCTTGATCCGACGCGATATTCAGATCGCTGGCAACCCCGGTGGGGGTGGGGACGGTCACACCAGGGACAGCGGGCAGCAGGCTATCGGCCATCTCCGCCACGCTGAAGCGGCTGGCGTATCTTGTGCCAAGCTCGGTGGAGTACCAGTTGTAAGCGGCTACGCTCAGGTCAAGAATGCTGGCGGCGCGGGCGCGGTGTTCGGGCAGGAAGTAGCCGTAGATAACCGTGCCGTCGCTGGCGGTGCGGGTCAGCGACTTGTCGGCAGTGGGATCCATGAACTGGTCAGAGGCGGTCAAAGCGAAGTCGCGACCCACGCTTTCATGGAAGGTCCAGTTGTTGCCGGTGTGCGTGACCTGCTGACCGCTGGCGGCGATCAGCAGCGGCTGCACGGTATGCACCTGCACACTATAGTCGGCAGGCACGCCTATGCCATTGTCGCCCACCCGGGCATACGGATTGGTGATCGGCTGGCCCTGCTGGTACGACACCAGCGTAGGCAGCCAGTCACCCAGGGTGATAATACGGTTGGCGGCATCAATCGCAAAGCGGTTGCCCGCAGTCAGTGGGCGGAGGGTGTATTGCATTGCAATCACTTTGGATGTGCCGGGGGCCAGCGGAGACTGGCCGGTGCCAGTCAGCGGCACGCTGAGGTTAACATCATCGCGCCAGGCATACGCAGCAGGCAGGCCATTGACAGTTAGCCGGTCGAGGGTAAAACTTCCGTCGAAGTGGTGAGGAACGACGCGGAAGATTAGCGTGGTGATGGTGGCGGTCTGCTGGTTGGTGTAGCTAATCACCTGCTGCACCGGCACAGACAGCGAGGTAAGGTCGAGGGCAAGGCGCAGGTCGTACTGTGCGGCTACGCCATCGGCGGCGGGGACGACAGCGGGTGCGGTTGGAGTTGCGGTGGCCGTCGGCGGCCCACTGGTGGCGGTCACGACGGGGGGATGGGTAGCGGCAAGAGTTGCGGTGGGTGGTGCGGGCGTAACGGTGGGTAGGGCTTCGCCAACCACTACCGCGCCGCCACCCGGTGTGGGGTGGGCGCTGGCGACTGCCAGAGGGCTAGCGGGAGGGAAAAGCCCGCCGATATAGCCAAGCGCGTCATTGCCATAGAAGATAGCGAGGGCGACCAGTGCGGCGACAATAAGGCCAGCGCCCAACCAACGCCGCTGCGCCTTGCTGCGCCGCCCAGCCCAGTCCCCTGATTTGTCACTGCTGCTGCGGTTGAGCGGGCCGTTGTGGGCTTTCTGGCTGCGGTCACGGGTCTGCATTGCGGCCAACTCATCATACATTACGTTGCCGTCGGCGAAACGCCGGGCGGGGTCGAGCGCGAGGGCGCGTTGCAGGAAGGCGCTGAGAGCGGGCGGCATATTGTGAGGCAGCTTGAGGGTGCGTGCAGGCGTGTCAGTCTTACCGTTTGCAGCGGCATTGCCATTTGCGCTCTTGCCGTTCGCCGCTCTGGGCGCGTTGACCCAGGCATCGCGGAAGCGCATCCCGGTGAACATCTCCCATAGCAACGCGCCCATGGCGTACACATCGCTGGCGGGAGTCGGCTCGCTGCCGATTGTCGCCAGTTCGGGAGCGCTATACTCCGCGCGGATGTTGCTGCCAATGCCCAGCTTGTTCTCCTCAGCAGGCCGCTTGAGGTCGAGCAGGTGGGGGCGACCTAGCGCTGGTTCGGCCAGCCGCACCTCATCGCCGCTGCTGCTGCGCGTTACCACCAGCTTCTGGGGGGTCAATTCGCCGACAACCAACCCGCTAGTATGGGCAGCGGCCAGGGCGCGTACTGCATTGGCGCATAGTTCAATCATATCGCCGCTGTTCAGGTCGCGCACCGCCAGCAGGTCGGCCCAGGTCTTTCCGCTTAGCTGATTGAAAATGACATAGGGGTAGATACGCTGGGCGTAGCCGGAGGACAATGGCTGGGCCATATAGCTATCGTTGCCGGGCTTGCGGGCGCGGGGTACATCCTTGCGGAAGTTGGCGGCAAAGATGGGGTCGTTACGGTATTCGGGGCGGTAGAGACGGATGCGGACCACCTCGTCCGTCTCCGCATCACGGGCAAGGAACGACGAGCCGGAGTAATCCGACCCGGCGCGGCTAAACACTTGATAGCCGCCAATCTGTAGTTGCTCTATTGCCTGATTCAGCTGATTCATGTGACGTTCGCCAGTTGTGGACTGCTGATGCGGATAAGGTTGACTGCGCCGTGACAGGCGGAGACGGTGGCGATCAGGGCGCGGGTCTCGCCGCTGCCTGCAGCCGCCTTGATTTGGTCACGGGCCGCATTGTAGCGGCTGACTGAGATGGCCTCCACGCCGGGGGCGCAGAAGTGACATTTGAAGATCTCGATGGCGGCGAACGGCTGGCCCACTGCGGCCTGCTGGGCAGCGAACTCATTAACCGTGTCGCTCATCTCCCAGAAGCGCGGCTTGATTATAGCTGGGCAGATTTTGGGGGCGCGGCAGTTTGGCACGCAAACGAAATCTGCCCAACTGATGAAGCCGGTGCCTTCCTTACCCAGCACCTCGTATGGCAGTCCCAGCTTGTAGTCGAACGGCTCGATGCTGACCTGCTGCCCAGCCAGATCACGTGCCACGCTCCACATTACCCACTCGAAGGCCAGGTGCGGAGCAAGCGGCGCAGGCACTATCTCAGCCTCATCGCTCATGCCGTCAAGCGCGTTTTTCATATACTCAAACCAGTCGGCCTCGACGAAGCGCAGGGCGGGTTCGTTGCCCAACTCGCGTAGCACACGGCAACTGCTGGCATGGCGGTCTACGATGCTGATGGTATCGAAGTCCACGTAGCCTTTGCGCCGCCCGCGCAGCAGGGCATTAGTATGCGCCAGCCCATAGCAGCCACCGCCAATTACGATATAGTGGCGTTTCGTGACTGTGCGATTTGTCAGCATTGTGCTACCTCTAGGGATGAGGGGATTATCCAACCCTTTTATGATACCAGAGGGGCGGGCAGGTGTCAATCAATTTTCCACTTATCCACAGGCAAAGTGGATAACGTTCCGCTTGCGTAAGGCGCGGCTGGGTTCTGGCAATTATTGCAAACACCAGCAACAAAACCGCTGCCAGAGTAAAGCGGGTGCGCGTCACGTTTTTGCATATCCAACCAGGGCGGACGCAATCCGCCCCTACGCCACACATACGTTGCAAGAATGTGACGCACACCCGAGTAAAGCCAGGGCATTGTCCCGCTATGCTATAATATCTGATATGGAAGAGGAGTTTGAAACCTATCGTCCGCTACTGTTCTCGATTGCCTACCGCATGGTGGGCAGCGCCAGCGATGCTGAGGATCTGGTATAGGAGACCTATCTGCGGGCCAACGCTACAACGTCAACCTGAAGATGGTCTATGCCAGCGGCATCTCCAATGGCGCGATGATGACCTACTGGCTGGCCGACCAGTAGGCAGATAAAATCGCGGCAATCGCGCCAGTATCCGGCGCAATGGAGGGTGACGAACTCGCGCCCGCTGGACCAGTCTCGGCGATTGTATTCCACGGCGATGCTGACAACAACGTGCTATACAATGGGGTGAACAAGAGCGACTATCATTATCTTTCGGCAGCGGGCAGCGTGGGCTTCTGGGCAAAGGCGGACGGCTGCAACCCCACCGCGCAACATCAAGAGAACGCGGCCAGCAGCCGCGATGACTATGGTGGCTGCAAGCAAGGCAATGCGGTGACACTATACACGATCAAGGGCGGCGCTCACATCTGGCCGAGCAACCAAACCGCCGCCGCGCTATTTGGCAATACAGCAAAGGCAAACACCGCAGAGCTAATTTGGGACTTCTTCAAGATGCATAAGAAAGGATGAACTTCCTGCACCCAAAGACAACCGAAGTACGCTAATTGCTGGTAACTTATGAACGACGCTTCGACAACAAAAGTTCCAGTCTAATGCAGTAGAGACCTTGTTTACCTGCGCCTCCCCGTAACCCAGTTAAGCAACCGCATCACCCGCCCATTGCCGATGCGTCGCAGCAGGTCGGCTTGCTCCTCCCGCTGACGTTCGCTGGCGGCTAGCGTGGTTTCCAATTCAGCAATGCGGGTTTGCAACTCTTCAGCAGAGGTTTGCTGTTCTTCACGGACCCTCTCCCAGCCTCCCCCGGTGGGGGAGGAGTCTATCTCCTCGCCTCCCACGCCTGGGGAGGGGTTTTGCTGGGGATAGTCGGGTAGGTATTCGGCGATTAGTTGCCCATCGGTCAGGCGGGACTGTTCGGCGGCGAAGCGGTGCAGGCGAGCAATAGCTTCGGCTTCCAGCCAGGCGAGGTTGTTGCCACGCTGGGGTTGTGGGGTGACGATGGCGGCCTTGCGATGGCAGAGGTCGGTGAGCAGGGCGGCAAACTCGATGGCCCGCACTTCGGGGGTGTAGCGCGAGTAAACGTCATCGCGGGCGGCCTTGCCGATGCGCTCCCTTTCGGCGGGGTTGAGCAGTTGACGGATGGCGGACTCCCAATCGGCATCGCTCTCCGCTAGCAGGCCATTGTCGTTGGCGCGGATCGCCTCCTTGAAGCTGGGGGTGGGTGAGGCGATGGTCGGCACACCGCAGGCAGCGGCCTCGAAATATTTTAGCTCGCTCTTGCCCAGGGCGAAAGGGTTGCTCAATTCCAGCGGGGCAAGGTTGATGTCGGCCTCGGCCTGAATCGCTGGCAATGCCCGCCAGGGGACGAACGGGGCGCGTAGCACGCGGGAGGTGCCTTCGTATTGCCCAAGCGGAGTACCACCCAGACTTAGATAGCCGCCCAGCAGCAGGGTAACATCAGGGTTGCTAACCATCACGCGGGCGAGGGCCGGGGCACAGATGGCAAAGTCGCGGCTGTGTGAGGGCGAGCCGCTCAGGTAGGAGATCACGATGGGGTCGCCGGGGTTGCAATCGGCCAGCCGCTTGCGCCGTACATCGTAGGCGGCGGTAGAGTAGGATAGCTGGTCGTCGTTGAGCGCGTTGCGGTTGACGAACGCCTGCTTGCCAGTATGCTCCGTAACCTGCGCGGCAAGATAGGGCGTGCTGGTGATGGCGAAATCGCATTGCTCCAATGTGGCGCGGTTGGCGGCAAACTGACGCAGGTGCAGCGCGGTATCGGCGGGTGGCATCTGATAGAGCAAATCAATGTTGCTAGCCAATTCAGGGCGGAATATGAGGTCGTCAGTGTCATAGAGGGTCAGAAGCCCCCGATCTTGGATCCAGGCGAGGGCAGCGGCAATCAGCGGGCTATAGGAGGCGCGGCAGAAGATGAAGGTGTCGTAGTCGAGCAAGTCGGCGATCAGCATGGGGTCGTCGGCGAGGCGCACGGCGGCGGGGGTGTCGGCAAACCATAGCTGCTCGGCCTGGTGCCAAGCGCGGTAACGCTGGGTGTCGCCTGCCCAACCTGCGATAAACAACGCTTTCATCGGCTATATGCCAATGCCCGCGTGGGGGCGGGTCGCTTCTTCCTGCTCACGGTTGCGGGCAAGGTCTAGCTCGACGTTCGCCTCGGCTGCGGCGCTCAGTTCATCGCCCGCCCGCGCGACGGTGGTGGTCGCTAGCTGCTCATCGCTTTGCTGCTCATCGGCTCGGCCAAATGCCTGTGGCAGATTAGACTTGCTGCCGTCGGGGTTGTACTTCTCCGCCGTGTGCGTCCATGTAGAGTCAAGCTCGACGATGCCGTAGCGCTCACCACCCAGACGCGGTTGCACCTCAAAGTGGTACCAGTGGTCGTGGAAGTCGAAGCAAGTGATCAGGGCGTTGTCGTAGATGGTGGCGGATACATCGTAGTTGCCCTCCAGCAGCGGCAGCTTCGGCACAATATAGTCAACGTAGCCGCTGCCCTGGATGAAGGGTATGGGGCGGCGAGCGAACTTGTTGTTTGGCCCGTTGACTTGAATAACCCCTTGCCGATATAGCGCGAGGCCAAAGGTGGGCTGCTCGATACGTTCATGGGCAACGTAGGCGATGCGTATAATGAGGCGGTCGCCAGTAAGGAATAGTCCACTCTGCTTGCCAGCGGCATCGAGGAAGTAAACGCCGGTAATCTGCGCCTCCTGCGTCCCCCAGCGGTTAGCCGAGCCAATTGGCGGCGGGCCGAGACGACGATCTTCGGTCTGCTCATCGGCGGTGGCGGATATGCCCCCGTTTTCTGTAGGGGCGGGATTTATCACGCCCTCTGCCAAATTGGGAGCAGTCCCAGTGATGGTGGCATGGGCGGCGCTGGCTTCGCGGGCGAGGCGGGCGCGTTGCTTCTCATTGCTGTAGGCAAGGTAGCGGTCAACCACCTCACCGGATGGGCCATCAGCTTTCAGGCTGCCATCCTCAAGCCAAATAGCGCGAGAGCAGAGGCCACGCACCGCCTCCAGCGCGTGGGAGACGAAGATAATCGTCTTGCCCGCCCGCTTGAACTCGCTGATCTTCGACAGGCACTTGCGCTGGAAGTCCTCGTCGCCCACCGCCAGCACCTCGTCGGTAATCAGGATGTCCGGCTCCATGCTGATCGCAACCGCGAAACCCAGCCGCATATACATCCCCGATGAATAGTGCTTGACGGGCGTATCAATGAAACGCTCTAGCTCGGAAAACTCCAGGATCTGCGCGTACTTGCCGTCCATCTGCCTGCGGTTGAATCCTAGCAGGCTACCGTTCAGGTAGATATTCTCTCGGCCAGTCAAATCGCTATGAAAGCCCGCGCCAAGTTCGAGCAACGCGCTGATGCGTCCGCGCACGCTGACTACGCCGCTGGTGGGATAGAGGATGCGGCTGATCATCTTGAGGGTGGTACTCTTGCCGCTTCCATTCGCGCCGATTATGCCAACCGCCTCGCCCTCGCGGATGCCGAAGTTGACGTTACGCAACGCCCAGAATGTCTCGTTGCGCGGCATATCTGCAGGTCGGTGGCTGATGTCACGTCGCCCAAACAGGCTGACCAACGCCTCCTGGAAGGAGCGAGGGCGCTGGTGGTGCAGCACAAACTTCTTGCTCACGTTGCTGAACTTGATAATCTTCTGCCGCCCGCTGCTGCTGTCTTCTTCTTCGCGCAGGCGGTTGCTCTCGGCAAATACGTTACTAGTTGATTGCATGGGTTAAGTTTAACCCATTTGAGCGGGTTTGGCAAGGTCGTTCAGGTATGAGGCACGAGGCATGAGCGCAAAAAGCCTCTCCCCTTGCGGGAGAGGTTTGGTGAGGGGTACGGTGAATCGCAACTATGCTTATCGCCAGCTGATCAGCGGGCCAAGGTTAGCTTGCAATGAGCATTGATGCTGGCAACATTCGACCCTCACCAACCTCTCCCTGCCAGGGAGAGGCTTTTTGCCGTTCTTAAACATTAAACCGCACTTCTATAATATCGCCGTCTTTGACGAGGTAAGTCTTGCCCTCAGAACGCACATGGCCGCGCTTCTTGGCCTCGACCATACCGCCAGCAGCGATTAGATCGTCGAAATGCACCACTTCGGCGCGGATGAAGCCGCGCTCCAGGACGGAGTGGATTACCCCAGCCGCCATCTGCGCGGTGGTGCCTTTGCGGATTGTCCAGGCGCGGTTCTCGTCCGGCCCGGCGGTGAGGAAGCTGATTAGCCCCATTAGCTGGTACGATTGCTTGATGATGCGGTTCAGGCCCGACTCCTTCAATCCTAGATCTGCCATGAACTCGGTAGCATCGGCCTCATCCAGTTGAGCCAGGTCTTGCTCTAGCTTGCCTGCAATGGCCGCCACTGCGGTATTGGGCATGGCGTGCTTTGCCGCTACCTGGGCGACCAGCGTATCTGCCTGTTCTAGCTGGCTCTCGCTGAGGTTGAGAAGGATCAACATCGGCTTGGCGGTGAGGAAGCCGTAGTTGCGGATCGCTCGCTCCTCATCTTCGCTGAGGTCGAGGGCGCGGATTGGCTTGCCCGCCTCTAGCTCCGGCTGGATGCGCTGCAAGGTCTCTAGTTCGCGCTCGAACGCCTCGCGCTCCGGGCCAGGCTTGGTCTTGGCAATTGACTCGCGCAGGCGGGTGAGCCGCTTCTCGACAATCGCCAGATCGCTGAAGGCCAGTTCAAGCTCTACTGTTTCGATGTCGCGCAGCGGGTCAATGGTCTCGTCGGGGTGGGGAATGTCGGGGTTCTCGAAGGCACGCACGACGTGAACCAACCCCTCCACCGTGCTGATGTAGCTGATAAACTGGCGGCTGAACGATTCACCCTTGCTTGCGCCCTTGCTGATGCCCGCCACATCGGTGTACTGCACGTCAGCCTGCACGATGCGTTTGGGGTGGAAGATGTCAATCAGGGCGGTCAGCCGCTCGTCGGGTACTTTGACAACCGCGACGTTGGGTTCGCTGCCGCTGCTGGCATAGGCGCTGGTTTGCGCCTCGCTGCGGGTCAGGGCGTTGAATACGGTGGTCTTGCCGCTCTTGGGCAGACCGATTATGCCTAGTGTCAGGGCCATACGGGGGTGGGTATCTCCTCACGTAAATGTAATTTCATGGCTGTCAGTCAGCTTAGTGGGGTAGCCTGATATTCGATGCGCCCCGGCGCGTCAACCTGCTGCGAGGCATCGAGTAGCTCCATTGCTACCAGCTTGCCCTCGGCATCATAGTCAAGGATCACGCCGGGCTTGTCCTCATCGCTTTCCTCGATTGGGCGATTGGCGAAGACGATGGTCAGGGTGTCGGTCTCGCGGTCATATGTCACTTTCATATATCATCCTTGCTCCTTCACCTTGTCGGGCTTTAGCTGCTCGGCGAATAGGCTATCAAGGCTAGCTCGTTTCAAGCGGTCGTGGCTACGCTGTTGCAAAAAATAGCTGACCCACGATTGTTGGGCATAATAACTCCCACACAATGATACAGCTACTGCGACGGCGAGAATCACCACCCTCATTTCGGGATTATCAGTCAATAGAACTTGGCTGAGGAACACCGCCAACGCACCCACGAAGAAGGCAATATAGCCAAGATAGGCGTTACGCATTTTGCCTTGCTTATGCAGCGCTTTGCTGATCAGTAGAATAAGCAAGCTACCGGTGCCTGCTGACATAAATGAGTAGGCTTCTGGCTGCAGATTTGTCACAAGCAGGTAATAGAACCCGATCAGGTAGCAGCGGGAAGCTATTACAAGGCAGAGCCAATCGAACCAGTTTAGCCGAAAGGTACTTTTAATAATGGGCAGAATAAGGTAAAAGTAGATGACGAGAGTTGCAATAAAAGCAATGTAGCTAAACAACCCATTGCCGGTTATGATGCCAAAGGATGTAGCCAGCAACCCGACCAGTAGAACCACCACTGGCGCTCTACCACGGGCTGATCTTTTCCCCTTAGTATCCGTCATTGCTCCTTTTCCTTCAGCAGTTCACATCTGCTTCGTATTGAGCAATTATACCATATACATAAAGAGCTTACACCAATTCGCTTCCTGATACGCGAGAGTAGCAGATGATAAACGATCACTGAGAGGAACACCCAGGCCAGGCCATAAACGTAGCCGCCCAGCACATCGGTGAGCCAGTGTTCGCCGAGGTAGATGCGTGACAGGCCCATTGCCAGGATGTAGATGGCGCAGAGGGCAATTATGATGTTGCGGGCTAGGTGGTGGTCGCGCAGCTTCACCCAGGCGAGATAGATGAGGAAGCCGTAAACCACCATCGCGGTCGCCGAGTGGCCGGAGGGGAAGCTGGGATCGGTAGGCACGCCCAGGCCAAGCTCGAAGGTTATGCCGGGGCGGGGGCGATGCACCGCAATCTTGATTAGCGGGTTGCCGACGCTGCCAAGCTGGGCGAACAGCAGCGCCAGCGCGGCGGCCCAATCGCGCATCGCCAGCAGAGCGATGATTATAATCGCGGGGAGGATTAGCACCCAGGGCGCAACCCCAATCGAAGTGAGGAAGCGCATCAGCGCGTCGAACCAGTCGGGGCGAAACTGCTGCACGAAGCGGGTAACGTCGAGGTCGAAGGGCAGCGGCGCACCCTTCTCGATTAGCTCGGCCAATCCCAGCAGCAGCAACACCAGGCCCGCGATGATTAGAAGCAGGCGCAGATAATGGGCAGGTGGGTGGACGGCGACAACCGCCGTTTGGGGGTGAAGCTCGTTAAACTCGGCCATTGGTCAATACCTCCTCACGCAAAAAACGTGGGGAACGCCTCAACTGTTACGCGGGGCGGTTAGTTGCCCAAACTCGGCATCGCCGCGCAAGGTGGCGAAGGCGGCATCGAGGCGGGCCTGCGCCGCTGGCTGGATGCTCAGGGCAATTGCCCGCCGCAGGCTGCTGAGAGCGCGATCGCGGTCGCCCTGCGCGGCGAACACCTGGGCCAGATGGTAGTGGGGTTGCCAGATGTCGGGTTTGTTATTAATGGCGGTGAGCAGGTCGCGGCCAGCAGCATCGAGGTCGCCGCGCAGGTATTGGACGTAGCCGCGATTGTTGTAGATGACCGCATCGTTGGGCGTAAGTTTAGCGGCGGCATCGAGGTCAACCAGCGCAGCAGGCAGATTGTTGATTTTGGTATAGGCATCGGCGCGGGTTAGGTAAGCCATTGCCCGGCGCGGGTACATGGCAATCGCTTCACCTGCCTCGCGGGCCGCGCTATGGTAGTCGCCCAGGGCCTGCCCGTAGAGGCTGGCACGGGCAGCATAGGCATCGTAGGCTACGCTGGGGGCAAGCGGCAGGTAGATGGGGGTGGCATCAATGGTGGTCGCGTAGTCGGCCAATGCGCCGTGCGTGTCGCCCAGGCGGGCGCGGGCCTCGGCGCGGCCGTAATAATATTCGGCGCGGGCGGGGTTCTGGCGCACTGCATGGTCGTATAGCGCGGCGGCAGCGAAGTAGTTGCCATGACGCATCTGCTCACGCGCTTTGTTATAAAGCCGCCCCGATGGCGATAGTACGGTGGCAAAGTTCATCACAAAGACAATGACGAAGAACGATCCGGCGGATATGAGCAACGCCTGCCCCAACCACGTGTTGAGGTCGCCGCCCAGGTTGCCCAGAGCGAAGAAGACCATGATCAGCGCAGTATAGAAGACGAACGCGACTACCAGGCGGCTGAGATAGCGGGCATTGAGCATAGTTGGCATAGGTTTGAGTGCTGAGTGCTGAGTTTGATTTGGACGAACAACGGTTTATTATACCATAACCGACTAATAACCGTCCCGGCCACCGCTTCGCCCAGCAGGGCGCGGTGCAGCAGACCGGGGATGGTGCCGTCTATCAGTTGCACCTGCAAGGAGTCCACCGCCTGCACCAGCGCATACATCTCCACAATCTTGGTCAGCATCCCGCCGGTCACATCCACGCCGCGTGAGCCGCCCAGCATTCCGCGCACGCGGTCGAGGTTGGCAGCATTGATAATGGGTATGGGGCGAGCATCGGGCTGGCGTGAGGGGTCAGCAGTGAACACGCCGCCCACCTCGCCCACCAGGATAATACGGCGGGGGCGGAGGGTGAGATCGTCGCTCCGCGCCAGGTAGACGAATAGTTGCTCGGTGCTGGCGATAGTGAAGCCGCGCACATCGTCGAGGATGGCATCGCCGTAGATAATCGGCACGCCGGTTGCGTGCAGCAAAGTGCGAAGCGGGTCGGTTTCCAGATAGAATAGCTGCCCATCGCGGGCAAGGGCGCTGGCGGAGGGTTGGTAGGCGACAGCAGTGAGACCAGCGGCGAGGCAGGCGGCGGTGACGTGCTGGTTGAGGTGAGCGGCGGCGGCATGGGTTTCGGCATAGCCACGCCAGGCTTCAGCATCCGTCAAGCCCGCTTGCAAGCCGAGGCGGGTCTTGTACTGGCTGGCGGGGAAGTGGGCAAAGCTACCGCCGCCATGGCCCACTAGCACGGCCAGGTTGCGCCCCTCCGCTGCCGACTGTGACAACGCCGCTGCAATCTCGCCCGCCAGTCGGGTCAGGTTGTCGCCGCGCAGGGTGTCCGCCGCCGTCTTATCGGTGATTACCGAGCCACCCAGTTTGACAAAAGTGAGGCCCAGGCTGCTGGGGCGGGCAGGCTCTCGCGCCACCAGGCTCAAGCGCCGGCGCGTCACGATGCCGCCTTGTGGCTAATGGTGATGGTATCACCATCTACCCGCACATGGTCGCCAGTGTGGATCTGGCTGATGTCCACCTCATCCACCATCGGGATATTACTGATGATTGCGCCAACCGCCACAATCGGTTCGCTCTCACGGTTGATGATCGCCAGGGGCGCATGGCCGCTTTTCTTCAGCCGATAGATGGTGTAGCTGCCCACCGTGCTGCCCTTGCCAGTGGGGAAAACTAGCACGCGGCCTGCCACGCTCTGTCCGTATAGTTCGTGGGTGGTCTCGGTGACGATGCCGCTATCGGGATCCACCACTCCCAGAAAGCCCAGCGCCTCACTGCTTACCAACGCCTCACCCTCGGCCACGCCAGCCTTGATCACTCTGGCAGTGAGGGTGGAGTTTTGAGTTTTTGTAGAGGCGGATTGCGTTCGCTCTGAGTTTTGAGTTTGGTTAGAGTTATAGGTCATGCTCTCTCCTGATACATCATTCATACCTGGCAATGAGTTTTGATGGCATTGTAGACTCACTTACCATTTGCCATTATTCTTCTGCCTGGCTAGCGCCGACCAGGGTGACAATTAGCTGGCCGACCTGGGCATTAGCTGCGCTGAGGGCGCTATGTAGCCCAGCGAAGCGGCGGCGAATTAGGGCAAGGGTGTTTTCGTAGCGGGCGCGGTCATCCGCGCTGATGCTGCCGCTATAGGCGGAGAAGCCCAGCACGGCGGTGCGGCGGACGAAATCCTCAGAGTTCAAGTCGAGGGTTGCTTTTTCGGCATTGAAATCGTCAAGCGCAGAGGTAAGCTGCACCATAATCGAGTCGCGCTCCTCGCTACAGGTGGGGGCGGCGGGGCTGTCGTCTTGTTCCAGCAGATGCAACGCCCGACTAGATAGCGACGAGTAGGCGCGAAGGAAGTCGCGAGCAGTAGCCAACTGCGATCGTCCTTCGCCAGCGGCCACATCGAAGCGCACATCCGGCTTGTTGAGCAGGCGCAGCAGCTTGCTCATCTCGAACAGGAAGTCGAGGGTGGCATGGCCGAAGTTGTAAAGCTCCTCGATGCTGTCGCCGATGCGTTCATCCAACGGGGTAATATCCTCGTCCAAAATACATCCTTTCAGATACTCTTAATGAAATGTATCCTCAAGCGCAAGTGCAGCTGGATTATCGGCGGCTAGAGCGGGGCCAAGTCGGGCGCGGCCCACCGCCGGGGCGAACAGGGAGATTGCTGCGCTAGTTACCACCACCGTGACCAGGGCCAGTGGCAGGCTGAAGGCTTGGGCGGCGAAGCCAATCAGCGGCGGGCCAGCGAGGCCGCCACCATAGCCAGCTGTTGCCACCATCGCGATCGCCAGTCCGGGCGGAAGATTGGGGCTACGACCCGCCGCGCTCATCACTGCCGGGAAGACGCTTGCCAGCCCCGCGCCAACGCAGGCGAATCCTAGCAGGGCCGCCCACGTCTGCCCCATCAGCAGGGCGAAGCCCAGCCCGCCTGCCGCCAGCAACCCGCCGCCACGCACCATCGCTACTGCACCGAAGCGCAGGTTTAGCCCATCGCCGACGAAGCGCATCGCCACCATAGCCGCCGAGAAAGTGGCATAGCCCACCGCTGCCAATCCCGCCGCTGCTCCCAAACTTCGGCTCATGTACACCGCGCTCCAGTCGGCCATCGCCCCTTCACCCACCACCGAGCAGAAGGCGACAATGCCGAGGACGAGGATCGCACGAGTGGGGCGGGCGAACGAGACGCCTTGCTGATCGGGATTGACCGACACCGGCAGCAAATGGCGGGTGGCAAACAGCGCGGCTACCACCAGCGCCACCGCCACGCCCATCAGGTGCGGCAATACTGGTACGTCCAGCGCGGCAACCAGCCCGCCGATGCCCGCCCCAGCCATTGCGCCGAGGCTGTAGAGGGCGTGAAACGCCGACATGATCGGGCGGCCATATGCGAGTTCCACTGCCGCCGCCTGGGTGTTCATCGCCACTTCAAGCACGCCGCTGGAGACGGTGCAGATAAACAGGGCGAGGAATAGCAACAGCAGGTTTGGGGCAAGTGTAGGCAACACGATCGTCGCGCAGAAGGCCAGCACCGCCAAGCGCGTTACCATCGCACTGCCATAGCAGGGTAGCAGCCAGCCCGCTAGCGGCAAGCCCGCCACCGTACCAACCGAAGCGCCAAACAACCCAATGCCCAACGCCCCTGCGCTCAGGCCCAAGTTGCTCTGTACCTCCGGGATGCGGGCCGCCCAGTTCGCCCAGCAAAAGCCAGTTAGGAAGAAGACGGCAGAGACCACGAAGCGGGCGCGACGCTGCACAGCGAACGATGCGCCATTCAACCCAGCCACATCCCCGTAACTGCCGCCTCCACGCATTGGGCGATATTGCCCACATGGATGTCCAGGCCGTTGTAGGACGAGTGGTAAAACGCACCCTTCGCGCTGTCAGTCGCCACCGAGCGGATGCCGGTTTGCTTCATCGGCGCAACTATGGCGCACGCGCCGATGGTCAGTTCGCCACCAGCGGCGCGGATGCGCTGGCTAATGCCCTCTTTGGCCGCTTCTGCCGCCACATGAGGGGCAACCATTACCCACAGCCGCGCTTTGATGCTGCGTCCCGCCAACCGATCGGCGATCTCGCGCATCTCGTTGATGGAAACGTGGGGGCAGCCGAAATTCACCAGGTCAATCGGGGTTGCCCCCGCCTTGATGCCCAGCGCCTTATAGCCCTCGGCTAGGTCGTCAATAGTTATATACTCGGCGTGCGGCGCGATGATGCCATCGCCCTGCGCGGTTGCCTCCGGGGTCTGGTCCGCCACATGATAGAGGGCCACGCCGCCAGCAGCGGCCAATGCCCCACCCATCATCTTGTGGTCCTCGCTGCTCATCTCCTCCTCTATGCCCATGAACAGCGGGGTGCGGTTCTGCAAGAGCTTGCCCGCCAGGAAGCCTAGCACGCCGAAGGCAGTGGTGTCGGGCAACTTTGCCTTGACGCTGATGACTACATCGGCGCGGCGATTCTCGTCAAGGTGGAAGCCGTAGCGGGCGGTGCGCCCGGCAATCGCCCCCGCCAGAGCGCTGGGGCCGCCCTCGCGGTTGGTGTATGCTCCCAGCCGCGAGTTGGCGTAAATCACCGCCGACGACTCGCTGAAGGCCACATGGTCGCCTCGCTTTGGCTGGTTGTTGACGTAGTAGGGTGTGCAGGTAACAATATTATCAATGCCCATGTCGCGGAAGGCGTTGAGGATGCGGCTCTGGTGGACGGCAAAAGCAGGTTCCGTTTGCATATCGCTGTGCTGCCAGTCTTCAGTGTCCATCCCCGCAGGGTTGAGGGTGGTAAAGCAACGCACCCGCGCCCCCTGCGCCACCCACTCTTCGAGAAACTCCAGCCCAGCCTGACCGATATTTTTATAGCTTACCCCACTGACGTGGGCGCTATCCAGGGCCACCAGATCGGCAGCGCCATAGATATTGCCGAGCGCAACCACGATCTCCATCGCCTGCGCCACCCCCGCGCCCATTGCGCCGCCCAACATCGCCTGCTCTTCATTGCTCAGTCGCATCTTATACCTTTCCTGTTGCAAGGTGGAAGGTGATAGGTAGAATGTAGAGCCATGGCGCATACATCAGGAAGATGTCGCTGATCCACTGCCTAAGCTACCATCAACCTTCTACCCTCTTATATCCTCACCCAGTCTGGCGCGAGGGCGGGGCCGATCTCCGGCACTGCCAGGTCGCGGGGGTCGCCCTGTTCGCGTAGGATGCGCAGGAATACGTCAACTATTTCTGGATCGAACTGGCTGCCGCTGTTGCGCTCAAGCTCACCAATCGCCCATTCGATGGTGCGCTTCTTCTGATAGTCACGATCAGAAGTCATCGCGTCAAAACTATCGGCCACGGTAACGATGCGGCTGAGGAAGGGTATCTCGGTATGCATCAGGCCGTCAGGGTAGCCCTGCCCATCCCAGCGTTCGTGGTGGGCCTGCACCAGCGGAGCTAGCTGCTTCAGCTTTTCGATATTGTTGAGGATCTTTGCGCCGATGCGGGTGTGGCTGGCAAGCACCCAGAAGCCCTCCACGCCGGGGCGGGCGGCAAGGTGCAGCAGTTCGTCGCGGATGCCCAGCTTGCCAATGTCGTGCAGCAAAGCCGCCCAGAGCAAGCTGCCCATCTGCTCCCGCTTGAACTGTGGATTACCACACTTGATTAGCTCGTTGCCAATCGCCATCGCGCACACCATCACCTTCTCGGAATGACCTTTGGTGTACGGGTCTTTTGCCTCCATGATGTCAACCAGCATCCTAATGCTGTCGAAGTAGGTATCGCTGAGGCTCTTGTAGTTGCGCGAGTTCTCGATGCCGCTGGCGATGGCGTTAGCCATGTTCCAGAGCAAGGTCTGGTTATCCTGGTCGAAGGGTACATAAGCAGGCGTATAGCTGGCCGCGCCATTGCTGCGCGACTCAATAAGCACGGGTGGGGTGGTGACCAGTGCGCTCAAGCCCTTACTGCCATTGCCGCCGCTGCCATTGGCGGGATAGTGTCCATTGCCGAGCGTAAGCGTGGCCGCGCCGTCACCAAATTGGTAGGCGGGGCGGAGGCCAGCGTGGCTGGTAAGTCGCTCTTCGGCCCGCTTGTTGTACACGGTTAGCACACCAATAGTCTGATCGCTGGCAAGCAATGGTACGGCAAGGGCGTTGTGAACCCCCTCGTGGGCATTGAGCAGACTAAGCATCCCACCACGGTTTGAGCAATCATCAACCCGTTCTGGCCTACCCCGCAACACCGCTTGATGCATCCCACAATCGGCCAGGCGGCTGCGTATTATCTCCTCGCCAAGCGGTTTAAACCCCTGAACCACCAATAGTTCACGCTGGCCGCTCTTGTTCAGGGTCATCAGGGTGGCCTTCTCCGCACCCAGCCCCATCATCACCAGCTTCAGGCTTTGGGCAAGCCACTCGCTCTCGGCTTCCTTCTGCTCATTGCGACCGCTGGCGTTCACCGCCATCTTGCTGATGCTGAACAGCATTGCCTGTTCGCTGGCGTTGCGCTGCGCTCGCGCCTTGCTGGCCTCCAGCGCGTCAGTCTTCAATTCCAACTCGTGGCGGCGGGTTTCAAGCTCGGCGAACAGTTGCGAATTGCGGATTGCAATCGCCGCCTGGTTGGCGAAGGTAGTAAGAAGGCGCAAGAAACGGCGGTCAAAGGCGGTAGCCTGAGCGCTGAACACGCTCAATGCGCCCAGCAGTTCGTCGCCCACCACCAGCGGTACCGCCAGTTGCGAGCGGAAGCGTCCCGCGATGGTCGGCGGCGTGGTCGAGGGAGCCAGCCCTTCGCCCTTCAAGCTGCCGGGCAGGTAGGTTTCGCGGCGGCTGTGGAACGCCTCGGTAATAGGAGTCGCGTCCATTACATATAGCTGATCCACCTTCAGGTAGTCCTGTGGGGCGCTAACCGCCGCAACCTTGAGGCTGCCTTCCGCGTCGCGCAGCAGCAGCACACCAAAGTCGGCCTCGGTCAGACTTACGCTAGCCCGCACCACCTGCTGCAACTGCTCCTCGATATCCAGCGCGGATATGAGGATCTCGGTCAGACTCATCATCCACGACTGATCGTTGGCAATCTGGCTCTGCCGTTCAATCATGTTGGCGTTTTCCAGCGCCAGCGATGCCTGGGTGGCAAAGATTTTTAGTAGATCCAACTCGTCGGCCTCAAACACCCACTCTCCGGTGCGCCCCAGGCGGATTACACCCTGTACCTGGCCCTCGACGAACAGGGGGGCGACCAGCAGTGAGCTTGGTTCATCGCTATCAGTACCCTGGATTACCGACGAGCGTTGATCGAGTTCGGCATGGTTGACCATCTCAGCAACACCGCTAGCGGCCACCAGTCCGGTAATACCGTCACCAATGGGGAAACGTTCGTTGTCTGCGGTCGCTATATCTGCTCCTTCGGCCAGCACGCTAACCAGCATCCCACCGTCATCATGTTCCACCCGATAAATAATACAGTTGGCAAAGGGGATGAGTGGCATCAGGTTGTCAACAATGACGTGCAATGCGGTGAGATAATCGTGTTGTGCCAGCAGGGTACGATTGACATCGAGAACCGCAGCTAGCCCGGCCTGGCTACGCTCCAGTTGGGCCTTGCGATCGATCAACTCGTTCACCAGGGTGGCGTTTTCGATCGAGACTGCCGCCTGGCTGGCAAAGCTGCCGAATAGGCTGCAATCATCAGAGCTGAAGGGGCGACGCTGCGGGCTACCTGCGCCCAGCACCCCGATTACCCGCTGCTTGATCACCAATGGCACCAGCAAAAGCGACCAGTCGCCAATCTGCTCTAGCCCGGCCATCGTAGTAAAGCGTGGGTCATCCGCCGCCCGTGCCACATTGATACTCTCACCAGTTTGCACCACCCAACCGGACAGCCCTTGATTTAGGCCGAACTCGGTGTTCACCCACTGCTGACGCATATGCCGTTGCTTATCGGGGTCATCGTAGTAGATATTACGCATCACCAACTGGCGGCTGGCGTAATCGCAAAGCTGCAAGCTACAATATGGCGCATCTACCAGACCGGCAGCAGCGCTGACCACCTCGGTGAGCAGCTCATCGAGGTTGAGGTTGGCGCTGAGTTGGGCGGAGACGCGGTTGGTTGTCTCCAACTGACGACGCAAGCGGCGTTCGCGCTTAACCTGATCGATCAATTGCTGCTTCACCTCTTGCTGGCGGCTATATAGCAGCAGGTACATGGCAACCGAAGCCCATAGCGCCGCAAGTCTCAGCAGCAGACGGCTGGTGTCAAACACGCCTTGCCAGGGCAAGGCAAAAGACAGATAAATAAGGCTAGCGCCAATGCAAACCAGCAGTGCGCAACGCCGACCAAAGCGAAACAACGCCAGAAAAGTGAGCAGGATATAGAGTTGGGCATAATAAGTCGCATAAGGACCGGAGTAGATGACCACGCCGTAGACTGAAATGAAGGCTAGCGCCAGATAAATGTAGGAGAGCATATTACGGCTAACGAAGTGTAGCGGGATTCGATCGGGCAGCAGGCACAGAGTGGAGGAAACCAAAAGCAAGGCGCTGGTGAGGGGAAACCATGGCTGGACAAAAGCGGAGCTGTTTGTTACATATGTAATGACGCACCACCCGCCCGCTAGCACGGAAGCAGCCAGCATCGTCAGCCACCCCAGCGGCTCAATCTGCGGCCACGGCATGGAGCGCGTTGCGCCTCTGCCAACCGCCAGATCGCGAGTATACTCCTGCCCACCCAAAGCAGGTTGCGCCGCTGGGGTTGGCTCCGTCGTCTCCTCTTGCTGGATCTCGACCATCACTCCACCACTCCTTACCTGCCATTGCTAAACCTATAAACCGTCTAAATTAATCGCTAGGTTATAGTTTATATCGTTAGTGCTGCTTTTGCAAGTGAATAACGCAACTTAGGTGTGATACTTGTTATTGGATGGCTATTTCCCTAACCAGGGCGGGTGTTAGCCCGCCCCTACGCTTACCCAATAACTTGTATATTACCCACGTTTTTGCGACAAATGGCAAAAAGCCCCCACGATAGGAGCTTTTTGCTGCACTAATCCTGTTCGCACCGCCCACCTACTTGTACAGATGGAAGGTG
Organism: Chloroflexia bacterium; assembly: GCA_038230695.1. Taxonomy (GTDB): domain Bacteria; phylum Chloroflexota; class Chloroflexia; order QHBQ01; family QHBQ01; genus QHBQ01. The sequence goes on along the minus strand of JBBRMT010000014.1, from coordinate 1,726 downwards.
GCCTCGACCTTGCCGAAGCTAACGTGATCGCCTTCTCGCATCGCCTGGGGGATCTTGGGGATGAGTTTGACCCCGTTGAGCTTGGTGTAGTTAGTGCTGTTCAGATCCTCTAGCAGGTAGGTATCACCATCGCGGATGATGCGGGCATGACGGCGGGATACGCCACCATCCTCGCCGCCGAAGTTGGTGAGGTCAATGTCGGGGAATATGTCGCTAACCGGATCCTCGCGGCCAACCAGGATTTCGCTCTTATCGCCCAGCGGGAACTCCACCCCATTGCTGAGGGCAACATAGGGAGCGAGCTGCGAGGCGGCGCTGCCACCCACCTGCACCGTATTGGCAACCGGCTGAGGCGGCATTGCTACAGTGGATGCGCCATTAGTCGTAGCATCATCACCTTGCATCGGGGCGGTGCCACCCACACTGGCGGGGGACTGAGTCGCGCTGGACATTTGCGGATCCAGACCCGACATCGCGGCGCTCGGCTGGCTATTGCTGGTGTCCGCTATAGGCAGGTTATCGCCCATGCTCAGACTCGGCTCTGCTGTGGTAGATGCGTCTGGCTGCGGTTCGCGGGCAGCGAAGGCCGAGGGCTGCACTGGCACATCTTCACTCATCGCGGGTGCGCCGAAGCCCAGGCTGGTATCGGTAGGCGGTGGCACGGGAGTGGCGCTGTCAGCCATAGCGGAAGCCGCCGTCGCGCTGGGCAATTCTGTCGCAGCCTGGTCGCTCATGCCAGTAGCTGCGCCAATCGCTGTGTCAGTTTCGCCTATTGGTGAGGAGTTCTGCATCTCCAACCCACTGGCTGGCTCAGGATGATAAGTAGGCAAAGCCTCTTCCGCGCTGCCGGTCGGTGATACCGTCTGTGCTTCGTCGGCCTGGATTTGCGATAGCGCATCGCCCATTGGCGCTGAGGTACTCTCGGTGGCAGCGGGCAGGGTTATGCTGCCGATACTGCTGGCGGGCGCGGCGTTAACGAACCCACCTACTGCCTGGGCCTGCTGCTGCTGGATTGCGCCTTCAGCCAGGCTGGGACGCGGCTGGTAGTTGTGCCAGGGGTCGGGGCTGATGGTAAAACCCGCCTCGCCCAGCGCCGCATCAAGGTCAGCGGAATTAAGGTTGTGGCCGCGCTGGCGTAGCCCTGCCGCCACCATCTCAAGAGCATAATCGGGGACACGGCTGCGACTTGCGGTGGACGAGATTGCGCCAACGCTGGCATCACCAACCGTGCCGCCGATACCGCTATCGGTTGCCGTGCTGCTATTGCCACTGCCACTATCCGTCTGCGCCTCATCCTGGCTGCTCTGTTCGCCTATACCGCTAGCGTAATCCCCGCCGCCACTATCTTGATTAACAGTGGCATCCGTACCCGCCTGGGCGGCGCTGACTGCATCGGCGCTACTCTCGCCCAGAGGGTCCAAGCCTGCGTCCTGCATATCGCTCATGTCCATGCGGTGGGTCGCGCCGCCGCTGTCGGCGTTGTCGCCCCATGCTGAACCCTTCTGATAGTCTGTGTCCATGCTACGCTCCTTCTCAGGTTTTTGCCTGGCTTTACTGGCAATGTGAATAAACTGGGATTGCTTGTGCTATTGTAATGCGCGGTTGCGATATTGTCAAAGGCAGTTATGATAATAACTGTTCAAAGCTGGGATACACCAGTATTCAAGCGCAACTCCGAACATGGTCAAACAAGCGACGAATGGCTCATGACCCTATGTTGCCTATG